>CAMNMC010000105.1 GCA_946544235.1 uncultured Lachnospiraceae bacterium
CTGCCTCCCATCAAGCTCAGCCTTCAGTGCTTCAAGTCCCTTCTTATACTCATCAATAAGATTAAGAGTCCTCTTAAGCTCCTTCTCTTTATCGACTATGCTCCTGTAAGTTGCATCAATATCATCTCTGTTTCTTTCGATATTGGCTATAAGAACACTGGTGTGATCATCTATCTCAGCCATCTTGCTCTCTGTCTTCTCATCAAGCTCATTAAGCCTGGTCGCACCTGTATTATCTATTCCTGCAAGGACCTTATTACCGGCATTCTCAATCTCAATGATCTTGCTCTGTCCTGCATCATCTATCTTGGAGATATTATCTTCAACCTTCTGATCCATCGTCTGAAGCTTGTTGTTGAACTTCTCCAAGGCCTTCTTATTCTCCTTATCGATCATATCGTTATTACTCTTGATCTTATTTGCGATTTCCTTCTCGATCATCGGCTTAAGGTTTTTTGACTTTCCGCTGATGGATTTATTGATGTAATCATCAACCAATTTATCGATATTCTGCTTTTTGTCATCAGGAAGATCAGTTATCTCCTCTTCTTTTCCATTCATGATAAAACAGCTTGCGATCAGAAATGCAACCGCTATGATAATAAGAACTATGAGTACTGCTGTCATTTTTCACTTCTCCTCTTAAATCTTATATTTCTTATACTCCGGATGCCGCCGCGCACCCGTTTTTTGCCACAAATACATTAAAGCATTTTTTAATATATTTTGCCACATTTTTATTATATTTTTTATTATTTCTTCAGAATCCGAAGACCCGATGTATATCATCTCGCAGACTCCGAATAAAACAGCCTCTTTAAATGCCTAACTCTTCAAATATCGCATCATTGATTATGCGGATATAGGTTCCTCTCATACCCTGGGAACGTGACTCGATGATACCCGCTCCCTCAAGCTTTTTAAGTGCATTTACTATTATGGATCTGGTTATGCGGTATTTTGTTGCAACTCTGCTTGCAACCAGAAGTCCCTCTTTCTTGTCCATCTCCTTAAATACACAGACCATGGCATCCTTCTCGGAAACGGAAAGCGACTCTGTTGCAGATTTCACCATAATATGCTTTCTTCTCTCGTCCTCATCCTCTTCGTAGATGGCTCTCATCATTTCCAGTTCGATAACGGTATTCATATATTCGCTGAATATGATGTCATCCACAGAGAAGGAGTCCTTCTCCCTGTAAATAAAGGTAGTTCCAAGTCTTTCGCCTGCAAAATCGACAGGCATGACAATAGCTGAAAAATCCTTATCACTCGCCTTCTCGAACCCAAGCGTCATCAGATTGACGTTTTCCTTGGTCGACAGAACAGACAGGAATCTTTCATTAAGACTTTCATCAATAACCTCACCGATATTATCGGCAAGGAGCTCATGAATAGCTTTAAGCTTGTCATTACCGTATATTCCCAGAACCTTACCTTTAAGGCTGACAACCATCACATTGGCATTAAGTATCTCTCCCGCACATTTGCAGATATCATTAAATACAACCTTGTACGAAGAATTATTATGCAGGAGCTTATTCAGTTTTCTTGTTTTATCCAGCAGCTGAACGCTCAAACGGATCACCTCATTCTAAAATATATGTGCATAAAAAGAGCCAAATGCCGACGCGACCTTTGACTCTCTGTTTTATTGACATATACAATTTAACATATCAGAACATGAAAAACAACTTAATTGTCAAACAAATTTAATTGTTTTCAGACTTTTTATCACTGGACGGTCTGGTCCATGACATATAATCACATTCAGGGAAATCTATACAGCCATAGAATCTTCTTCCCTTCTTGGTTCTTCTGACGATCAGATCCTTACCGCACTTAGGACATGCCACTCCTATCTTCTCGAGATAAGGCTTGGTATTCTTGCACTCAGGGAAGCCAGGGCAGGCAAGGAATTTGCCGTGAGGGCCATATTTAATGACCATCATTCTTCCGCATTCCTCACACTGAGTATCAGAAACCTCATCAGCTATATGTACATTTTCAAGAACTTTTTCGGCATTTTTAACTGCTATATCAAGATCAGGATAGAAATTCCTGACAACCACCTTCCAGTCGATCACGCCCTCGCCGATACTGTCCAGAAGACTTTCCATATTGGCAGTAAACTCTGTATTTATGATAACAGGAAATGCCTTTTCCATGATACCGTTTACAGCCTCACCAAGCTCGGTTACATAGAGATTCTTCTCTTCCTTGATGATATATCTGCGGTTCATTATGACAGAAATAGTCGGTGCATAGGTTGAAGGACGGCCGATACCGTTTTCCTCCATGGTTCTTACAAGAAGAGCCTCTGTATAATGAGCCGGCGGCTGAGTGAAATGCTGCTTCGGATCAAAATAGTCAAGCTTCAGCACGGTTCCCTTCTGAAGAGCATCTATACTCTTGTTCTTTATATCCTTTTCCTCACTGTCGGACTTATAAACCTTCATAAAGCCTTCGAAGGAAAGTGCGCTTGTATTTGCCTTGAAGGATGCATCTCCTGCTTTAACCGTTACAGCCACAGTTTTATAAACAGCCGGTTTCATCCTGCTGGCGAGAAATCTGTTATAGATAAGCTGATAGAGCCTGAAGAGATCTCTTGAAACACTGTCCTTAAGATTCTCAGGTTTAATATCTATATTTGTAGGTCTTATAGCCTCGTGGGCATCCTGTATCCTCTTGCCCTTATTTCCGTCTCTGCTCTCCTCGGCAACATAGTCCGCACCATAGTTAGCAGTGATAAAATCTCTTGCAGCCTTGTCTGCCTCTTCGGAAATTCTGACAGAATCGGTACGCAGGTAGGTAATGAGACCGATGGTTCCCTTACCCTTGACATCAACACCTTCATAGAGCTCCTGTGCAAGCTTCATGGTCTTGGAGGTTGAAAAATTAAGTCTTGACGACGCATCCTGCTGAAGTGTACTGGTTGTGAAAGGAAGCGGTGCCTTTCTGGTCCTTGTTCCCTCCTTAACCTCACTTACCAGAAATTCTGCCTTGCCGGCATCCTGCATTATCCTGTCAGCCTCTTCCTTTGAAGCGATATCTCCGGAATAATGAAAAGCTATACTGCTCTTTGATCCCGGAACCTCGAGAAGACTGTCAAGTGTCCAGTATTCTTCAGGAACAAATGCATTTATCTCATTTTCCCTGTCACATATCATCTTAAGCGCTGCAGACTGTACACGACCTGCCGAAAGCCCTCTCTTAACCTTCTGCCAGAGAAGCGGACTTATCTCATAACCAACAAGTCTGTCAAGAACACGTCTTGCCTGCTGAGCATCAACAAGACTCATATCTATCTCACGCGCATTTTTGATTGATTCCTTAACCGCACTCTTAGTGATCTCGTTGAAGGTAATTCTTTTATATTTCTTATCCTCAAGCTTAAGTGCGATTGCCAGATGATATGAAATAGCCTCTCCTTCACGGTCAGGGTCAGTTGCGAGATATATCTTATCTGCTTTCTTAACCTCTTTACGAAGCGCAGCAAGAACATCACCCTTACCCCTTATGGTGATGTACTGTGGTTCGAAATCATTTTCGATATCTATACCCATTTTACTCTTCGGAAGATCCCTTACATGGCCGTATGAAGCTATGACCTCGTAGTCCTTTCCGAGAAACTTTTTTATTGTTTTTGCCTTAGCCGGTGACTCGACTATAACAAGATTTTTTGCCATTATCCAAACCCCTCTATGATTAAAAATCCTTGTAAAATATGCTGTTATAAATACTTCCGGCACCACATAGTGCCTTTCCCTTCGTTACGATTGCATAATATACAACAAATTTTTTCATAATGCAAGAGAGTTTTTTCTATATTATATATCAGCCTGCCACCATCTGCCTGTCATCTAAGCTGATTGACACATGATGACAGGTCAGGTTTTTGATCAGCGAATCGTCCTTTGATAGTAGCCTCTTTCGACTTCTGCTATAAGTCCCAGACTCTTCAGTTTTATCAGTCCTGCAATACACATAGCCAGTCCTATCCCCGACATTTTAACTATATCATCGATAAAAATCGGATCACTTGAAATGCACTCATAAATCTTCTCTTCAGCCACACTAAACTGTGTAAGCAGTCCTCTTTCACAGATTCTTCCTCCGGACGTATTATCGCCGGTATAATTATTTGTCACTTTATTTCTTCTACTGCCGGACACAGCTCCGGTCAGACTTTCTTTCTTTTCTTTATTCGCACAGTGTTGTTCATATTGCGATACTCCCATCAGATCTTCAAGGATCACATCCACATCATCAACCAGAGTTGCACCATTCCTGATAAGCCTGTTGGTCCCTGCACTCAGCGGATCGTTCAGCCTTCCCGGAACGGCATATATATTTCTCCCCTGAAGGAGAGCCTGATCTGCAGTTATGAGAGACCCGCTTCTCTCGCGTGCTTCAACAACTATCGTTCCCTGACACAAACCGCTTATGATACGGTTACGTAGTGGAAAATTATAGGCAAACGACGGTATATCAAGTCCATTCTCGGAGATCACCAGATGCTCCTCATACATTTTTCTGTAAAGAAGCTCATTCCCCTTCGGGTAAATATAGTTGATCCCGCAGCCCGATACTCCTATGGTCTTACCGCCGCCTTTGATCGCGCCTTTATGTGAAGCAGTATCTATGCCATACGCAAGGCCGCTCACAACGACCACCCCTGCCTTAGCCAGCCCTGATGCAATATGCTGAGCCGCCTCTCTTCCATATTCGGTAGCCTGTCTGGAGCCGACCATGGCGATCATATATGGCATGTTTAAGATATCAGGCTGACCCTTATAGAAAATAATCCTTGGCGGATCAATGATCGACTTAAGTCTCTCCGGATATTCCGGATCATCAAGCATGATATATCCATAGCCTTCTTCCTTAATCCTCTCTTTATATCTATACACTCTTTCCTCAATATCATCTCCACTGAGGAGCTGTCCGAGCTTTTCCGCCATATTTCCCGTTATAAGAAGCTTAAACTCCTCCGCGTCCGCTTTGCATACCGCCCGGGCACTGCCAAAATGCTCTATAAGCGTAGATAAACTGACCGTTCCGAGTTCATTTATCCCCGCCAGAAACAGCAGATAATCGCGTTCCGTTATCATATATCATCACCCGTCCTTTCCTCCATGGCTGTATTACGATAAAACATCGCTTCATAGACATCCTCTTCACTTATTTCCTCATGATCATTAAGATCTGCCACTGTTCTGGCAAGCTTCTTTATTCGGAAATACCCTCTCGCCGAAAGCTGAGATTTCTCAAATTCGTTTTTAAGGAGTCGCTCGCCGGAGGATGCTATGTGAATGTATTTTCCCAGAAGCTCCTGACGCAGTTCGGAATTATAATTAAACTGTTCATCTCTGTATCGGTAAAGCTGACGTTCTCTGGCGGCAAGTATCATATTTCTCATCTCCCCGGATGAAAGTGTCGGAGTATCATCCGAAAGAGCACTGTACGGAACCGGACGGACAAGCAGCCTGATATCTATTCTGTCCATTATAGGAAAGCTTATCTTATTCCTGAAGGCTCTGATCTCACGCTCC
Organism: uncultured Lachnospiraceae bacterium; assembly: GCA_946544235.1. Lineage (GTDB taxonomy): Bacteria > Bacillota > Clostridia > Lachnospirales > Lachnospiraceae > Eubacterium_Q. The sequence continues at coordinate 5,556 of CAMNMC010000105.1, forward strand.
GAACAGTGGCACAGCCTTCTGTCGGGATAATGTCCGCACGGACATGGATTACTCGCAGCAACCAGCATGAATTCAGCAGGAAAATCATAGACAGCGTGCAGCCTCGAGATTGTGACCCTCTTATCCTCCATCGGCTGACGCAGGCATTCTATAACATTCTTTTTATACTCGGGAAGCTCATCCAGAAAGAGCACTCCCCTGTGTGAGAGGCTCACCTCGCCGGGCTTCGGCACAATGCCTCCGCCCATAAGTGCAGTCGAAGTGACAGTGTGATGAGGGCTTCTGAAGGGTCTCCTTGAGATAAGTCCTTCCGTATTTTTAGTCAGTCCTGCGATACTGTATATCTTTGTAAGCTCAATACTCTCATCAAAACCGAGGGGCGGCATGATTCCCGGAATACATTTGGCAATCATGGATTTACCCGAACCTGCCGCGCCATTCATAAGTATATTATGGAAGCCCGACACAGCCAGCATAACTCCTCTCTTCATACTGTCCTGCCCTTTGACTGAAAGCATGTCATGTTCTGCCCGAAGCTGCCTGCTTGCGTTATCATCAGGGGTGTTCATCGTTACCCCGCCCTTTCTGATAATAACCGCATCCTTTTTTCCTTCACACAGATAGTCCACCAGCGCTGCTATATCATCCATACCAAATATGGTTATACCTTCTACGAGAGCCGCCTCACTAATATTTCCGCAAGGCAGGATTACTTTTTTTATCCCTTGCTTTGAGGCATAGTGAACTATTGGAAGAACGCCCTCTACAGGCTTGATCTCGCCTGAAAGTCCCAGTTCTCCCAGAATAATAGTGTTTTCAAGTTTGTTTTCGGGAATGATCTGCATCGAAACAAGAATAGCTGATGCTATTGCCAGATCATAGACTGCTCCGTCCTTTTTTACATCTGCCGGCGATAGATTAACGGTTATCCTGCTGGCCGGAAGGACAAAGCCTGAATTTTTGAGCGCGGTTCTCACTCTCTCACCCGACTCCCTGACAGATGATGCAAGGTAGCCCACAAGAGACAGAACCGGCAGTCCGGGACTAATGTCTGCTTCAACATTTACCAGCATCCCATCAATACCGAGTGTCATACCACTGATTACTTTACTGTACATTTTTTCTCCTTCCGCCTCTCCGGTGCAGTGAAGAAAAATGTATTTAAAATATAACAGAAAAAACAAAAAAGAGCAAATCGGGAAGGTCGCAGTTTTGTGGCGCAACAAACCGAAGCTCTTTTTTATTATCTGATTACCATCTGCCATAATCTTAACAGATGTAAAGTTTAAATTATCGTTTTCTCACAGAGTATCCGAACGAACCCAGCTTCTCGCCCAGTGTGAAATACTCACCATGCGAGTAAACCATAAGCCCTGAGGCATTCAGGTCGAATTTACCTGTTTCATCCATAAACTCATTACTTGCAGATACCGAAACGACCTCTGCGATGAACATATCATGCGAACCGAGCGGTATTATCTCCTTAACCTTGCAGGCGATGCAAAGAGGGCTCTCATCAATTCCCGGACATGACACACCCTTTACTTCGACCGGTGTAAGCTTCATCTCAGCAAATTTATCAGTATCCTTTCCGGACTTCACTCCGCAATAATCGGTTGCGAAGGTGAGTTTATCATTTACAAGATTGATAACAAACTCTCCGGTTTCTTTGATTATATCATATGAATATCTTGACGGACGGATTGATATGCTGACCATTGCAGGGTCTGAACATATGGTTCCCGCCCAGGCTATTGTAAGGGCATTTGGCTTCTCGCCCGGTCTCCGGCAGCTTACAAGAACCGCAGGGAGCGGGTAGAGCATGTTGCCCGGCTTAAATTCTGCTCTGGACATATATCCTCTCTTTCTATTCCCACGCCTCGTCTCACTTAATATCAATAATTAAAGTATACCAGTTCCTCACTGGCCGGAGATGTCTTCGAAACACTGTCGGCGTAGATTACAGGGCCGTCGCCCTCGAATTCAGGATAGAATTCTTTCTCGATCGTACCTTCAACGATAACCCAGTCGCGGTCCTTCAGAGACTTAGCGCCGCCATAGTAGCACTTAAAGCCTACAAAGGCAACATCCGCTGCACAGCAGGTCATTGCGAAACGGCCCGGAACAAATTCATTTGCGCCGTAGGTGCTTGGCTTATGAACCATTGCCTTGAATTTGATCTTCTTGCCGAGATATTTGTCAGGATTATCTGCAGCATCGATGTAGAACAGACCAAAATCCTCCTCATCAAAGGTGATGAGCGGACCATCCGTATCGAAAGGAAGCTCAGCCTCCTCCTCGTCAGCATCAGCGACACCGTCTTTGTTTTCAAATATAACCTGAGCACGTCTGTTTACAGCTCTTATACTTCTTCTGTATTCAGCCTTCTTGGTATTCTCATCACAGCGATTGAAGATGATCATATCGGCATTCTTAAGCTGATCCATGATGATCTTCTTCATGTTACTGATATAAACATCAAAGGTCGATGCATCCACGAAAGAAAGCACCTGAACAACTGTCCAGCCCTTTGGAACACGGATATTAAATATCCTGTCAAGCTCCCACATGCCGTTGTACTCGATCATAACCAGCTCCGGCTTAACCCTCGCACTGATATTAAGGAGATTCTCGGCATTCAGAGTTTCCTCGGTGATGAACTCGACAAATATATTCTTCTTTGCCAGAGCTTCGATATCATATTCTTCCTCTCCGTCCTCGCAGACAAGGAGAAGTGTTTTCTGTCCGTCAGTAAATGAACGGTCTATCAGAGTTTCCTTGGCAAATCTGGTCTTGCCGCTGCCAAGAAAGCCCATAAATACATAAACAGGAATTTCCTTATTCATATTTTTCCTCACATTATAATACTAGTTTACACCAAAGAGTTCAGCAATCTTAGCTTCATCCAGCTTGCTGCCGATAACGCAGAGCTTTCCGGTATAGTCAGCAACGCCCTCTCTTACCTCATACTCGCCCGGCACAAGGTCAAACTCAAGCCACTTGCCCTCCTTGTTAGGGATGATTCCCTTGGCACGAAGGATGATACCGAACTCATTGTCCTCTTCAACTGCAAGCTTATCAAGTATAGCCTTGAGATCTGACTCATCATATTTGTGAGCTGTCTCTCTGCCCCAGCTTGTAAATATCTCATCTGCATCATGTCCGTGATGATGGTGATGATGTCCGCAGCTGCATACTCCGTTCTCATCATAGTGATGGTGATGCTCGTGTTCATCGTCATCATCATCATCATCATCATCGTCGTGGTGATGGTGGTGATGTTCATGCTCCTCGTCATCATCGTCGTCATGATGGTGGTGATGTTCATGCTCGTCGTCATCATCGTCATCGTCGTCATCATGATGATGTCCGCAGCTGCATACTCCATTCTCATCATAATGATGGTGATGATGGTGATCATCCTTCTCAGGATCATATTTGAAATTCTTCATGATATCTTCTATAGATGAAGAATGCTCAATAGCATCAAGTATAACCGTACCATCGATCTGATCCCAAGGTGTTGTGATGATCCTTGCGTCAGCGTTATGCTCCTTGATCATATTTACGACCTCAAGAAGCTTCTCTTCGGTCGCATTCTGGCTTCTGCTGAGAACCACGGTTCCGCAGGCCTCTATCTGATTCAGGAAAAACTCACCAAAGTTCTTGATATACATCTTAGCCTTGGTAACATCAACGACAGTTGTTGCGCTGTTAAGCTTGATATCGACATCAGCCGATGCTTTCTCAACCGCCTTGATAACGTCTGAAAGCTTACCAACACCCGATGGCTCGATAATAACTCTGTCCGGCTTATATTCACTTACAACCTTCTTAAGAGCCTCTCCGAAATCGCCAACAAGTGAACAGCAGATGCAACCTGAATTCATCTCGGTGATTTCGATTCCTGCCTCCTTAAGGAAGCCTCCGTCTATTCCTATCTCACCAAATTCATTTTCAATAAGTACAACCTTCTCATTCTTAAAAGCATCCGCAATAAGCTTCTTGATAAGTGTTGTCTTGCCGGCTCCGAGAAAGCCTGAAATAATATCGATCTTTGACATTTTCTTCTATTCCTCCATTCTGATATCTTCAGTATGATCGCTGTACATCCCTTTGGAAAACTTATTTATTCATCAAAATATATATTTTACTTACATCATATAATATTTTTCTGATTTCACGCTTAATGTTATAGCAAAAATCATCATAAAATGCAAGAGATTTGCAAAACTCATCACGTAAACAATACAATTATTCCCAACATGGCTGTTTCATCAATAACTGTATCGTGTATCATATATCGTTTATCATGTATCGCTATCATATATCATTTATCATTTATCGTTTATCCAGTAAACTTTATCTGTAAATTTCAACAGTAACAGACAGTCTGTCCTTCTTCGTCCTGCCATTTTCAGAAATAAAAACAAACTTGCCATATCCTCTTACTGAAACTCTGTCACCATCAATAAGACTCTTCTCCTTCTTGGCAGCCGTTCGTCCACTGATAAAAACACGTCCGTCAGATATAAGTTCCGCCGCCGCTTCTCTGGACATCCCGAAGACTCTTGCGATCACCGCATCCAGTCTGTTTGAGCTTATAACCAGCTGTTTCTCTTCTCTGACAGCACGGGCGTCCTCCGGAAGTTCATCCACAACAGAAACATCAACCGATGTATGCTTAACCGAGAGCAGGTTTTCCATGATATATTCCGCCATATGCTCCGCCACAAAAACGTATGCCGCTTCATTTTTATCTGCACTTACGACAATATCTCCGATCATTTCCCTCGTAATACCGAGATTCATCAAAGCACCCAGAAAGTCCCTGTGAGTCAGTTTATCTGCAAACTTCAAAGCACGGGGCTTTATCCTGATCAGCCTGACAGGCGGTTCTTCATTATATCCGCTAAGTTCTTCACTGCCAAATATAACTATCCTTCTCTCAGCGTCCGGATAACCTCCATATATCCTGTAAGGCACACCCAGCTTATCGGCATAATCAAGAAATGAGGCAAGGTCACCTTGCCCCATAAAATCCGTATATGTATATCTTCCCGAACGGAGTGACCTTTCGGCCAGCTCCGTTATTCTGTTTTTATCCATGATTAACCTTAACCTCAAGCTGGTTGAATGGGATGGTAATTCCCTCTTCATCCAGTCTCTTCTTGATATTTTCCGTTGCTGCCCATTTAGCAGGGAAATAGTTACTGCTCTTAACCCAGAATCTTACAGCAAACAGTACAGAACTATCCTTGAAATCATCAACAAAGCTTGTAACCTCTCTCTCCTCGATGATGTATTCGTTGTCCTGAACTGCTTCTTCAAGTATCCGTCTGACTCTGCTCATATTTTCTCTGTAAGCAATACCGACCTTAACCTCGACCACTCTTTCGCCAAGCTGAGAATAATTAACGATTGATGTATTGGACAGGTTGCCGTTCGGAATAACAACGATCCTGTTATCAATGGTTCTGAGCTTCGTGTAAAATATATCTATGCCGACAACAGTACCCTCGCACTTTGAATTGTTTTCCATGATGTAATCGCCGACATCGAAAGGCTTAAGTATAAGTATCAGCACGCCGCCGGCAAGGTTTGAAAGGCTGCCCTGAAGAGCAAGACCTATCGTTATACCTGAGGCTCCGAGAAGTGTTACAAAAGAAGTAACCTGGAATCCCAGCAGTGCCGCCGCAGAGATATATAACAGCACATAAAGTACTATCCTGAAGAATGAGATAAGAAATCCCGCAACACTCTCGGATATCTTTCTTCTCTCAAAGGCTTTTTTTGTTATCTTCAGAATAAGCTTGATAACCTTGCTTCCGATATACAGAAAGAGAAGCGTAAGCAGTATCAGAACGCCCTTGGCAACGATCCAGTCAAGAGCCTTATCGAACCACTTCTCAAGCTTATCATTCTTCTCATTCGCCTTTTCAATTATTGTATCTGTAACTTCGTTGTATAAAAAAAACATACCCTATCACCAACTTTTCATAGAACATCACAGTTGCATAAATACCAAACACTTATTATCTGACCCGCAGTCATCTAATACAGTTTTTCTTGTCAACACACGCACATATATATCTGTACATATGTATTTACTACACTGAATCAGATATATATGTGCGTGAATATAATAGTTATAATTATTTAGCTGCCTTCTTCTTGAAAACAGATACTGAAAGAGCAGGTACAGTGATCTGAATATACTGCTCTCTGTCATCTACCTTACCGGCTTTACTGAGTTTGGCAGTCTTGTTATTTCTTCCCTCGCCGCCGAACTTGGCATTATCACTTGAGAAGATTTCCTGCCACTTTCCGGCACTAGGAACGCCCAGCTTGTAATTCTTCTGCTCAACAGGTGTGAAGTTGCAGATAACAACAAGAGTATCCTCTTCCCTGCTGCTCTTTCTCTCATAAGAGACCACACTTCTGTTGGCATCATTTACGCTTATCCAGCTGAAGCCTTCCGGCTTTGAATCAAGCTCATAAAGAGCAGGTTCTGATTTGTAAAGCTTATTAAGCTGCTTAACGTAGGTCTGGATGTATTTATGAGCATCAAACTCAAAGAGTGACCAATCAAGCTCTGCTGACTCATTAAACTCTGTAAACTGAGCAAACTCCTGACCCATGAAAAGAAGCTTGCTGCCCGGATGTGTCATCATGAAACCATAAGCCACACGGAGATTAGAGAATTTGTCCTCATATCCTCCCGGCATCTTCTGAATCATTGAGCCCTTCTCATGAACAACCTCATCATGAGAAAGAACAAGAATAAATTTCTCGCTGAAGGCGTACATCATACTGAAGGTAAGCTCGTTATGGTGATATTTTCTGTAAAGAGGATCCAGCTTCATATATGAGAGGAAGTCGTTCATCCAGCCCATATTCCACTTATAATCAAAGCCCATTCCGCCCTCTTCAACGGAATGCGTCATCATTGGCCATGCAGTTGATTCCTCGGCGATCATCATGACGCCAGGGAAGTTCTCCTTCATCTTGGTATTTACTTCCTTAATGAAATCGATTGCTTCAAGGTTCTCGTTGCCGCCGTATTTGTTTGCTCTCCACTCTCCGCCATTTCTTCCGTAATCAAGATACAGCATGGATGCAACAGCATCGACTCTGATACCGTCGATGTGATATTTATCTGCCCAGTAAAGTGCATTTGCCACGAGGAAGTTTCTTACCTCGTTTCTTCCGTAGTCGAATATGTATGTTCCCCAGTGAGGATGCTCTCCGCGAAGTGGATCTGCATTCTCATAAAGAGGCGTTCCGTCAAATCTTCCGAGACCATGATCATCCTTAGGGAAATGCGCAGGAACCCAATCGATTATGACACCAATACCCTTGGTGTGCATATAGTCAACAAATCCCATGAATTCCGCAGGCGAACCATATCTTGAAGTCGGTGCATAGTAGCCCGTGATCTGATAACCCCATGAAGGATCAAAAGGATGCTCCATTACAGGCATAAGCTCAACATAGTTATAGCCCATCTCCTGCATATAATCAGCGAGACGAATTGCAATCTCTCTGTAGCTGTAAAACTCTCTTCCATCATCAGGACGCTTCCATGAACCAAGGTGAACCTCGTAAATATTTAATGGTTTTTCCTTCGTCTCGGTTTTGGCAGCTGTTTCTACCGTCTTAGCTGTGTCTCCATCCTTCGTATCCGTCTTAACTGTTACTTCAACGGCTTTATCTCTTGCATCAATCCACTTCTTATCATGCCAGATATAAGCAAGATTTGTTACGCGGGATGCATTTGCAGGTCTGATCTCATTTGTAAATGCATATGGATCACTCTTAAGGAATACATCTCCAGCCTTGGATCTGATCTCATATTTATAGATTTCATCCGTCAGATCTCCCGGAATGAAAAGCTCGAAGATGCCTGAATAATCAAGCTTTCTCATAGGATGACGTCTGCCGTCCCACTTATTGAAGTTTCCTACAACAGAAACACGCTCGGCATTTGGTGCCCAGACTGCGAAGAGCGTACCCTTCACACCGTCTACGACCATCGGATGTGCGCCAAGCTTCTCATATATTTCATAGTGTATGCCTTCATTGAATCTGCTGATATCGATAGGATCGATAACAGGCTCAAATACATAAGGATCTATGACCTTCTCTTCGGTTCCGTCCTCGTATTTGATATCAAGCATATAATCAAAGCTCTTTTTATCCTTGATGCATATCGAGAAGAAACCCTCAACCCTCTCCGATACGAGAGAATAATTCTTCTTTGCTTCAGTATCTATTACAGTTACAACCTTGGCTCCCGGTATATATGCATTAACATATACATCATCGATACACTCATGAATACCAAGTATATGATGAGGATTATCATGCTTTGCCTGTACGAGAGCTTCTACCTCCATCCAGTTAATTGCAAAAACCGCTCTTCGTTTTGATACCATCTTACACCTCTCCATTATTCTATCATATAACAATGATCACCATGTTTACTGCAGTTCCGCCCGATTAATAATATTTAATATTAATCAGTGTCACTGTCTAACACATTATGGTTTTTGTCCTATGATATAAATCTATTCAGTAATCATCAGTCCAGTTTATGTATAAAAAGTCCGCTTCTGAGCTTTGGCTCAAACCATGTTGACTTCGGTGGCATGAGCATCTTGTTGTCAGCGACATCAAAAAGCTCGGCTATTGAAGTCGGATACATTGAAAATGCAAGCTTCATATCGCTTTCAGACCTCTTCTCGAGTTCCTTAAGTCCTCTGATACCTCCGACAAAATCAACTCTCTTATCCACTCTCGGATCACCGATACCAAGAACAGGTCCGAGAATATAATCCTGAAGAAGTGAAACATCCAGTCCCTTTACAGGATCATCGTTTCTAAATTCCTTCTTCATTACAAGTTTATACCATTTTCCTGAAATGTACATACCGAAAACACCTTTTTCATCCGGCTGATATGCAGCATTTTCTTCTGTTACATCACATATCTCACTAAGCTTTGCAAAGAACTCTTCCTCTGAAAGTCCGTTAGTATCCTTAACGACTCTGTTATACGGAAGAATCTTCAGCTCGCTGTCCGGGAAAAGAACTGAAAGGAAGAAGTTGAATTCCTCCTCACCGGTATAACCCGGATTCTCTTCTCTCTTTCTGAGGCCTACCTTAACTGCCGAAGCAGCTCTGTGATGTCCGTCAGCAATATATATCTTATCGGTCGCAGCAAACTCCGACCTGATATTTTCAATATCATCTGCAGAATCGATCACCCATACATTGTGAGCAATTCCGTCATCTGAAACAAAGCTGTATAAAGGCTCATTCTTCTTTACTCTGTTAACAACCTCATCGATAGCTTCTCTGTCTCTGTATGCAAGGAAGATAGGACCCGTCTGAGCATTACAGGTATATACATGATTGATCCTGTCCGCTTCCTTCTCTGCACGTGTATTTTCATGCTTCATGATCACACCGTTCTGATAATCATCAATTGATGCTACCGCAACAATACCGGTCTGATGTCTTCCATCCATGATAAGCTCATAGATATAATAAACAGCACCGTCTTCCTTAACGTATTCTCCATCTGTGATCATGCCGTCAAGAAGCTCTCTGGCCTTATCATAAACCTCAGGAGCATACATATCATGATCCGGCTCAAACTGTGTCTCAGGTCTGTCTATACGTAAAAATGTGTATTTATCACCTTCAACAACCTCTCTGGCCTCTGCTCTGTTATATACATCATATGGTAACGCTGCAATCTTGTCTGCAAGTCCTGCTGCAGGTCTAAAAGCTGCAAATGGTCTAACTTCTGCCATGTTCCTTCTTCCTTCCTGAATCAAGTTTTAAAAAAACGGCTGCATTCGTGCTTAAACACCAACGCAGCCTTTTTATTAACCTCTTATAAATTTAACCGCCCCGGCAATCGATGCCTTAAAATCTTCTTCTGTATTATTATTAAATACATAAAGCTCCGGAATATTCTCCGGCTTATTAAAATTCTGGGTTGCAACATATTCATCCCAGTGCTCAAGCTTCCAGATGTCTCTGTCGGAATTCCTGCTTATCATTCTCTGATGAGCAATCTCAATGTCTGTGTGAACCCAGATAACCGCAAGTTCAGCACCCTTCTCAGCGAGCTTCTCGCGAAGGCTCTTAAGGTAATCATCGTCTCTTATCTCTTCTGTAAACGGGGCATTGATAAGAACTGTGTCATTGTACTCAAGCGCATCAAAAGCAAGGTCAAGAACTGCATAATACTCATAATCCCTGATCTCTTTCTGGAAGAAATCAGATGATCTGTTATATTCCTGTCCTGCAACCTTGAAAATCTGCTTTGATAGAACGATCAGAGTATCCTTGTCAAGGTATACGCAGTTCGTAAGTGCTTTAGCGAGCTTCTTTGAAATAAATGTTTTCCCACAAGCCGGCGGAGAAGTAACTAATACTAGCTTCTTCATTCGACTTTACCTCCCTATCTATCAACTATCCATCTCAAATAAAACTATTTGGATTAAATTCGCAAAGTGTATTATAACACACTTTTACTTCTTTTGTATATAGTCTTTTGCACAAAGTAACTCAGCTGATAAAACTGCTCCACCTGCAGCGCCTCTGAGTGTATTGTGCGAAAGTCCTACAAACTTGTAATCAAATATGCTGTCCTCTCTGAGACGTCCCATTGAAACGCCCATGCCGTTCTCATAATCAACATCGAGAGAAACCTGAGGTCTGTTATCATCCTCAAGATACTGGATAAACTGCTTTGGAGCTGAAGGAAGATTCAGCTTCTGTGGCTCGCCGCTGAAGCTCGTCCATCTGTCGATGATCTCTTCCTTAGTTGGCTTCTTGCCGAAGTTAACGAAAACAGTTGCTGTATGTCCATTAAGAACAGGAACTCTGATACACTGGCTTGTGATCTTAGGACCGTTCTCACATTTCTTGATAACTCCGTCCTCAACCTTACCCCAGATTCTGAGCGGCTCCTGCTCACTCTTCTCTTCTTCACCACCGATATATGGAATGATATTTCCTACCATTTCCGGCCAATCCTTGAAAGTCTTGCCGGCACCTGAGATAGCCTGGTATGTTGAAACAACTACCTCCTTAGGCTCAAACTCCTTGAGTGCGAAAAGTGCAGGGGCATAGCTCTGGATAGAACAGTTTGGCTTAACAGCGATGAAGCCCCTCTTTGTTCCGAGTCTTTCTCTCTGATACTTGATAACCTCATAGTGCTCAGGATTGAGTTCAGGAACTACCATAGGTACATCAGGTGTCCATCTGTGGGCGCTGTTATTTGAAACAACAGGTGTCTCTGTCTTGGCATAAGCCTCTTCTATAGCTTTGATCTCTTCCTTAGACATATCAACTGCACTAAATACGAAATCAACTGTTGCTGCAACCTTTTCAACCTCATTTACATTATAAAGATTAAGCCCCTTAACAGCCTCAGGGATCGGAGTATCCATCTTCCATCTTCCTTCAACTGCTTCTTCATATGTTTTACCTTCGCTTCTTGGGCTTGCGGCTACAGTCACCACTTCAAACCAAGGATGGTTCTCAAGTATAGAGATAAATCTCTGGCCAACCATACCCGTAGCTCCGAGTATACCTACTTTAAATTTCTCGCTCATTATGTTCATTCCTCTCTATTATGCTGTATTTAAAGCATAACCTGATGAGCAGACGGCCGAAGCCGTCTTACTCTTTCCGTTCATTATTTAACTATTCTTACTCTTACAACGCCATCGATAGCTGCGATATGTGCTGCCATCTCTTCTGTAGCCTTAGCGCCGATATCGAGGATTGTGTATGCAAAGTCACCCTTTGACTTGCTTACCATCTCAGATACGTTGATGCCTTCCTTAGCGAAAAGACCTGTAAACTGAGTAAGCATGTTAGGTATATTCTTATGGCATACTGTGATTCTTGACTCAGCCTCACATACACCTGCTTCGCAGCGTGGGTAGTTAACTGAGTTAACAACATTACCGTTCTCGATGAAATCACGGATCTCCTTAACAGCCATAACTGCACAGTTATCCTCTGATTCCTCTGTAGAAGCTCCAAGGTGAGGTGTACAAACAACACCCTTGTGACCTGCAACTGTCGGGTTAGCAAAGTCAGTAACGTATTTCTTAACATGTCCCTCGTCGATAGCCTCAAGAAGAGCCTTCTCGTCGATGAGGATATCTCTTGCGAAGTTAAGTACAACTACTCCGTCCTTCATACGGCTGATAGCATCAGCGTTGATCATACCCTTTGTTGAATCAAGAAGTGGAACGTGTACTGTGATGTAATCGCAGTTTGAATAAATATCATTTACATTTGTGATGTGCTTAACGCTTCTTGAAAGCTTCCAAGCTGCATCAACTGATACATATGGATCATAACCGTAAACTTCCATACCGAGAGCTACTGCTGCGTTAGCAACAAGAGCACCTATGGCACCAAGTCCGATTACTCCAAGCTTCTTGCCCTGAATCTCGTTTCCGGCAAAAGCCTTCTTCTTTTTCTCAGCAGTCTTGCCGATCTCAGCATCATCCTTATTTTCAACTACCCAGTTTGCACCGCCTACGATATCTCTTGAACCAAGAAGAAGTCCTGCGATAACAAGCTCCTTAACGCCGTTAGCGTTAGCACCAGGTGTGTTAAATACAACGATACCTTTCTCTGCATATGCATCGATAGGAATATTATTTACTCCTGCACCTGCACGAGCAACTGCGAGAAGCTTATCTGAAACAGCGAGATCATGCATTGCTGCACTTCTTACTAGTACAACGTCAGCCTCGTTGAATTCTTCTGTGATCTGATAATCATTTGATAAGAGATCCGTACCGCACTTGGCAATAGGATTGAGACAATTTACTTTCGTCATTTTTGTAATCTCCTTATATTATAGAGCTGTTTTATTTATATAGTCCGTTCGTGATCAGGATATGTGTTCAGTTGTAGCAAGAATACGCCTTCACACATATCCTGATCACTCACTCATTGGCTTCAATATTGGATATAATCCATCCAGAATATGTATATGCATTCAGTTGTAGCAAGAATACGCCTTCACACACATCCTGAGCACTCACTCATTGGCTTCAATATTGGATATAATCCATCCAGAATATGTATATGCATTCGGTTGTAGTATGAATACGCCTTCACACACATCCTGATCACTCACTCAATGGTTATTTCTATTTAATACTATCGTATTTAAAATGCGAAAGTAAATTATGAGTTAGCTTCCTCGAATGCCTTCATGAACTCAACGAGCTTCTCAACGCCTTCGATTGGCATAGCATTGTAGATAGATGCACGCATACCGCCAACTGATCTGTGACCCTTAAGGTTAACAAATCCGGCTGCTGTAGCTTCCTTTACAAACTTAGCATCAAGCTCATCGTTACCTGTAACGAATGGTACGTTCATGAGTGAACGATCCTTCTTAACTACTGTTCCTCTAAACATCTTAGACTCATCAAGGAAGTCATAAAGGATCTTAGCCTTCTTCTCGTTGTGAGCCTTCATAGCCTTAAGGCCGCCCATAGACTTAACCCACTTGAATACAAGTCCGCAGATGTAAATACCATAGCATGGAGGTGTATTGTAAAGTGACTCGGCATCAGCCTGTGTCTTGTACTTAAGCATTGTAGGAACGAACTCAGGAAGGTCATCTCTGATGAGGTCTTCTCTGATGATAACAACTACAACACCTGCAGGACCAACGTTCTTCTGAACACCGAAGTAGATAAGACCGTAGTCGCTTACATTTACAGGCTGTGAAAGAATGTCTGATGACATATCAGCTACAAGGATCTTGCCCTTAGTATTTGGAAGCTCCTTGAAAGCTGTTCCGTAGATTGTATTGTTATGGCAGATATATACATAATCAGCATCATCATCGATTGGAAGATCTGAACAGTCAGGGATGTACGAGAAAGTCTTGTCCTCTGATGAAGCAACTGCAACTGCCTTGCCGTATTTCTTAGCTTCCTGATAAGCCTTCTTAGCCCACTGTCCTGTGATGATGTAATCAGCCACACCATTCTTCATGAGGTTCATAGGTACTGCTGCGAACTGCTGAGATGCTCCACCCTGAAGGAAAAGTACCTTATAATTGTCAGGGATCTCCATAAGCTCTCTTAAGTCCTTTTCAGCTTCCTTGATGATAGCGTCGTAAGTCTTGGATCTGTGACTCATCTCCATAACGCTCTGTCCTGAGCCCTGATAATCAAGCATCTCATCTGCTGCCTGCTTAAGGACAACCTCAGGTAAAATTGATGGTCCAGCTGAAAAGTTATACACTCTTGCCATTTTTTAATTCCTCCATAAAAATATATTCGTTAATATAATTACCGTGTCATGCGGAGTCTGACTCCATGTTAAATAGAATGTTATCTATTATGCTACACTTATTTCTAAAAATCTACTATTTTTTAAATTTTTTTGTAAATACAGGTAACTGCTCTGCCCGCAGTTTTGCTCCGGTTTTTACCGGTATTATTTCTTCAGCTCAGCCTCAGAATCGAAGCAGGTTTCGATAGCAGCGCCAGGTGCAACCATTGGCCAAACCTTGTCATCCTGATTGATAACGCACTCGATGAGGTAAGCTCCCTCGCCGTTTATAGCTTCTCTGATTGCCTTCTCAAACTCTTCTACTGTTGTAGCTCTGAGTCCCTTTGCTCCGAGAGCATCAGCAACCTTTACGAAATCAACCTTATCGTTGAGAATTGTATTTGAATATCTCTTGTCATAGAACAGTGTCTGCCACTGTCTTACCATACCGAGAACATGATTGTTGATAACAACTTCAATAACATGTGTGTTGTATCTTGCTGCTGTTGCAAGCTCGTTCATGTTCATTCTGAAGCATCCGTCACCGGCAATATTTATAACAGTCTTGTCAGGACAGCCTATCTTGGCACCGATAGCAGCTCCTAGACCGTAGCCCATTGTTCCGAGACCGCCTGATGAAAGGAACTGTCTTGACTTCTTATACTTATAATACTGTGCAGCCCACATCTGATGCTGTCCAACATCTGTACAGATGATCGCATCACCATTAGTCTCTTCATATATCTTATTTATAACCGCAGGACCTGTAAGGTGCTCCATATCATATGTAAGAGGATACTGCTCTTTGATAGCCTTGATCTCATTCATCCACTCAGGATTCTTCTTTGCAGAGATCTTGGTATTGAGTGTCTTAAGAACCTCAACGGCATCTCCTACTATCTTGGCATCAACCTCAATGTTCTTATCAATCTCAGCCGCATCGATATCGATGTGGATGATCTTTGCATTATTTGCAAACTTTGATGCATTTCCGATAACACGGTCAGAGAATCTTGCACCTACAACTACAAGAAGGTCAGCCTTGTTAACGCCAAAGTTTGAAGCCTTGGTACCATGCATACCGATCATTCCTGTATATCTCTCACTTGTACCGTCAAATGCGCCCTTACCCATAAGAGTATCGCATACAGGAGCATCTATCTTCTCAACGAACTCCTTAAGTTCCTTCGATGCTCCGGAAAGTGTAGCACCACCACCTACTAAAACGAAAGGTTTCTTGGATGCATCAATTATATTTACAGCCTTCTCAACGTCATCACTCTTGATCGTTGATGTGACCCTTGCGATAGGTTCAGGCTTATGATATTCATAATCAGCAAAACTTGCTGTAACGTCCTTGGTAATATCAACAAGAACAGGACCAGGTCTTCCGGTCTGTGCGATCTTGAATGCACGTCTGATGGTATCAGCCAGTTCGTGAACATTCTTAACAATAAAGCTATGCTTTGTTATAGGCATAACTACGCCTGCTATATCAACCTCCTGGAAGCTGTCCTTACCAAGGAGTGAAACGCCTACGTTAGCAGTGATCGCAACAAGCGGAATTGAATCCATATATGCTGTTGCAATACCTGTTACAAGGTTTGTTGCACCAGGGCCTGAGGTTGCCATACAAACGCCGACCTTGCCGGTAGCTCTTGCATAGCCGTCAGCTGCATGTGCTGCACCCTGCTCATGTGAAGTAAGTATATGTGTTATCTCGTCCGAATGCTTATAAAGTGCATCATAAACATTAAGGATCGTTCCTCCCGGATAACCAAATACGGTATCAACTCCCTGCTCTTTAAGGCATTCAATTACGATTTCTGATCCGTTTAACTGTTTCATGTTTTTTCTCCTGTTTTTGTATATGTTAATATGTACCGTTTTTATGATAATGTGAATCGCTCCGTTTCTTCGAAACTCCCGCAATTCTGCTGACATTCGGAATCCACTGTTATCCTTCGAAAAGAGATTCTTCCTCATGTCCGGTGAGTAAAGCAGCCATGCGGCAGATCATGAAATCATGACTGCCAGCCGGCTCTCAACTCTATCATCATATAATTTAACGAAAATACAATATTTGTCAATACCCGATATAACTATTTAAGGTTATGGATTGATTATTTTCCGTTATATTTGTTCCGCTTAACAAGAAGCCTTTACTGCTTTGGTATCTCAAGGATTGCTCCTCTGTTACCTGAAGTAACCATTGAAGCGTATCTTGCAAGATAGCCGGTCTTAACCTTAGGCTCGCGTGGTGTCCATGCAGCCTTTCTCTTAGCAAGCTCTTCGTCGGAAACCTTAAGGTTGATAGAGTAATTGTTGATATCGATTTCGATCATATCGCCTTCCTCAACAAGAGCGATAGGTCCGCCTACTGCAGCTTCAGGTGAAACATGTCCGATAGAAGCTCCACGGCTTGCGCCTGAGAAACGTCCGTCTGTGATAAGAGCAACTGTTGAACCAAGTCCCATACCTGCAATAGCTGATGTAGGATTGAGCATCTCTCTCATACCAGGGCCGCCCTTAGGTCCTTCGTAACGTATAACAACCACATCGCCTTCTACGATTTTGCCGCCAAGGATTGCTGCGATAGCATCCTCCTCAGAATCAAATACTCTTGCAGGTCCTTCATGCTTAAGCATCTCAGGAACAACCGCTGAACGTTTAACAACCGAACCATCCGGTGCAAGGTTACCCTTGAGTACTGCAAGTCCGCCTGTTCTGCTGTATGGATTATCTGTAGGTCTGATAACCTCAGGGTTTCTGTTTACGCTGTTCTTTACAGCTTCACCTATTGTCTTGCCGGTTACTGTCATGCAGTTTTCATTTATAAGTCCGAGATCACAGAGCTCCTTAACAACTGCATATACACCACCTGCTTCATTAAGGTCTTCCATATATGTAGGACCTGCAGGTGCAAGGTGGCAGAGGTTAGGTGTCTTCTCGCTTATTGGATTTGCAAATGAGATATCGAAGTCAAAGCCGATCTCATGAGCGATTGCCGGAAGATGAAGCATTGAGTTTGTTGAGCATCCGAGTGCCATATCTACTGTAAGCGCATTGAGGATAGCATCCTTTGTGATGATATCACGCGGACGGATATTTTTCTCAAGCATATCCATTACAGCGTAGCCTGCCTTCTTTGCAAGTCTGAGACGCTCTGAATATACGGCAGGGATTGTTCCGTTTCCCGGAAGACCCATACCGAGAACCTCTGTAAGACAGTTCATTGAGTTGGCTGTGTACATACCTGAGCATGAACCACAGGTTGGGCAGACTTTCTCTTCGAACTCTACTACATCCTCATCTGTGATCTTGCCGGCAGTTCTCTCTCCTACCGCCTCGAACATTGATGAAAGACTTCTCTTTCTTCCGTGGATATGTCCTGCAAGCATAGGACCGCCTGAAACAAATACAGTAGGTACATTTACTCTTGCTGCTGCCATAAGAAGACCAGGCACGTTCTTGTCACAGTTAGGGATCATGACAAGTGCATCAAACTGGTGAGCTATAGCCATAGCCTCTGTTGAATCAGCTATAAGATCTCTTGTTACAAGAGAATATTTCATTCCGATGTGTCCCATTGCAATACCGTCACAAACAGCGATTGCCGGGAACATAACAGGTGTTCCGCCTGCTTCTGCTACGCCGAGCTTTACAGCCTCAGCAATCTTGTCCAGGTTCATATGTCCCGGAACGATCTCGTTGTAGGAACAAACGATTCCTACCATAGGTTTTCTTATCTCTTCTGCAGTATAGCCAAGTGCGTTCAGAAGTGAACGTGCAGGTGCCTGCTGCAGACCGCATTTCATATTATCACTTTTCATAACCTGATCTCCTCTTTATTATTTCAAACATTATTTAGTCTGTCATATATTAAACTCTCTCTGCGATGAGTGTTCCCATTTCATCTGTTTTGACCTGTGGTTCGCCCGGTTTTGCGATATCGATCGTACGGTATCCCTCTTCGAGAACCTGCTTAACAGCGTTTTCAATCGCATCAGCTTCCTTATCCAGATCAAATGTATACCTGAGCATCATTGCAGCAGAAAGGATGGTTGCGATAGGGTTCGCAATATTCTTACCTGCTATATCAGGTGCAGATCCGCCCGATGGCTCATACAGACCGAACTTCGTTTCGTTGAGTGATGCAGAAGGAAGCATTCCGATAGAACCTGTGATCATTGACGCTTCATCGGAAAGGATATCGCCGAACATATTCTCTGTAAGCATTACATCGAACTGTGCAGGATCCTTAACGAGCTGCATTGCCGCATTGTCCACAAGCATTACTGTGAATTCTACTTCCGGATAATCAGCTGCTACTTCTGTAACAATCTTTCTCCAGAGTCTTGATGAATCAAGAACGTTTGCCTTATCTACAAGTGTTACCTTCTTACGACGCTTCATAGCGATATCGAAGCCCTTGATAGCGATACGGCGTATTTCCTTCTCTGTATAGGTAAGTGTATCGACTGCTGTCATTACACCGTCTATTTCCTTTGTGTATCTCTCACCGAAGTAAAGGCCGCCTGTAAGCTCTCTCATGATCATCATGTCGAAGCCTGCTGCTGCAACCGACTCCTTAAGAGGACAAGCCTCCTTAAGCTCTGGATAGAGATATGCAGGACGAAGGTTTGCAAAAAGTCCAAGCTCCTTACGGATCTTCAGAAGACCTGCTTCAGGTCTCTTGTTAGGTGGAAGCTTGTACCAAGGAGAGGTCTGTGTATTTCCACCGATCGATCCAAGGAGTACAGCATCCTTCGACTTTGCGATCGCTACAGTTTCATCTGTAAGTGGATCGCCGTATTTATCGATTGAGCAGCCGCCCATAAGGATCTGCTCATAATTAAATGTATGTCCAAATTTCTTTCCGACAGCATCGAGAACCTTCATAGCCTCTGTTACTATCTCAGGTCCGATTCCGTCTCCCTTAATAACCGCAAGATTACAAATCATTTTTTACCAGTCTCCATTTCTATTATCGGCCGTGATATTTTCGCCGATCATTACTCTGCTTTTGAATTAATATAATTGATAAGGCCGCCCTTAGAGATAAGATTTTGCATAAATGGAGGGAAAGCCTGTCCCTGATATGTTTTGCCTGTTGTTTCGTCGGTGATCACACCCGAATCAAAATCTATATCAACTATATCTCCTGCCTTGATCTCATTTGCAGCTTCCTCACATTCAATGATAGGAAGTCCGATGTTGATGGCATTTCTGTAAAATATTCTTGCAAATGTATCTGCTATAACGCAGCTGATACCTGATGCCTTGATGGCGATCGGTGCATGCTCTCTTGAAGAACCACAGCCGAAGTTCTTGCCGGCAACCATGATATCTCCTGCCTTAACTCTGTTTACGAATTCTGCGTCGATATCCTCCATACACTTCTTGGCAAGCTCTGCCGGGTCTGCTGTATTAAGATATCTTGCAGGAATGATAACGTCTGTATCAACATTATCGCCATATTTATGTACTGTTCCGTGTGCTTTCATGACGTTCTCCTCCTTATTTCAAAAGCTCTTCAGGACTGCTGATCTTACCTGTGACAGCTGAAGCAGCTGCAACTGCCGGGCTGGCAAGATAAATCTCTGAATCGATAGCTCCCATACGTCCTACAAAGTTACGGTTTGTTGTTGAAACCGCCTTCTCACCATGAGCAAGGATACCCATATGGCCTCCAAGACATGGACCGCAGGTAGGTGTAGAAACGATAGCTCCTGCATTTACAAATATCTCAGCAAGACCTTCCTTGATCATCTGAAGGTAAACATCCTGAGTTCCCGGAATAATGATAACTCTCACATCCTCAGCACATTTACGTCCGTTAAGTATATCAGCTGCGATACGCATATCTGAAATACGTCCGTTTGTACAAGAACCGATAACTACCTGATCGATCTTGATATCACCGATCTCATCGATAGTCTTTGTATTCTCCGGAAGATGAGGGAATGATACAGTAGGACGAAGTGTCGAAAGATCGATAGTATATGTCTCATCATATACTGCATCAGGATCTGCTTCGTAAGCAGTGTACTCTCTTACCGAATGCTCCTTCATATATTCTATAGTCTGCTCGTCAACAGGGAAGATACCGTTCTTAGCGCCTGCTTCGATAGCCATATTTGCGATTGTAAATCTGTCATCCATAGTAAGCTCTGCGATACCATCGCCAACGAACTCCATAGATCTGTATCTTGCACCATCAACGCCGATCATACCGATGATATGAAGGATGACATCCTTACCGCTGATCCACTCAGCCTTCTTGCCTGTGATGATGAATTTGATAGCTGACGGAACTCTGAACCATGTCTGTCCTGTAACCATACCGCAGGCCATATCAGTTGATCCTACACCTGTTGAGAATGCGCCAAGCGCACCGTATGTACATGTGTGTGAATCCGCACCGATAACCGCATCACCCGCTACTACAAGACCTTTCTCAGGAAGGAGCGCATGTTCGATACCCATCTGTCCAACGTCAAAATAGTTTGTAATGTTATTTGCTCTTGCAAAGTCCCTTACCTGCTTAACGTGCTCTGCACTCTTAATATCCTTATTAGGTGTGAAATGATCCATAACAAGAGCTATCTTGTCCTTATCAAATACATCCTTCTTCTTAAATTTACTCAGTTCATTGATGGCAACAGGTGTTGTAACATCATTTCCGAGAACAAGATCTAACTTTGCCTCGATCAGATCGCCTGCTGCAACGCTTAGAAGTCCCGCATGAGCTGCAAGTATCTTCTGTGTCATCGTCATTCCCATCTTATTTTCCTCCCTTTATAAAATGATCAAACCGGATGATAACTTAAGTCCTGCCACAGTCTTTTCGTAGCAGCTACCGTGCATTGATTGCACTTATCCGATTATATTGCTGTTGATTATAGCATCAAACATGTTATAATAAAAATATATATTAATTATCTTTATCATAACTTATAGTTATACTTCATGGAGGTTCACAATGCTCGGAAACCTGAATTATTATAATGTATTTATCACGGTTGCTCGTACCGGCAGTATCAGCCGTGCAGCAGACAAGCTATTCATAAGCCAGCCGGCCGTAAGTAAATCCATAAAGAGTCTCGAGGAACAGCTTGGTACTGTCCTCTTCGAAAGAAACAAAAAAGGGGTTAAACTTACCGCTGAAGGCAGGCTCCTTTACGAACATGTTGAAAGCGCTTTTTCCAGCATTGAAAATGCTGAGGATGATATAGCCGGTTCTGCTAATTCCTCAGGAATTGAACTTCGTATCGGAGTCAGCACCTCTCTCTGCCGTTATGTGCTTCTTGATTATCTGAGAGACTATATAAACGATCATCCAAACGTTAATATAAACATCGACTGTCACGCGACCTTAAACACCATACCTCTCGTTGCCGATGGCACTTTGGACCTTGGATTGATATGTAAAACAGACCTGCCCAGCGGAGTATCTTATGTAAACCTCAAAGAGATTCATGATGTCTTTGTTACAAACAAAACTTATCTTGATAAACTAAAGAGTGATCACGAAAAACCGGCAGCTGTATCAAACCCTTATCTTATGATGGGAAACTTTACCGGTATTATTGAAGAGAGTTCTCGCGAAAACACCATCACAGCTACGAAATTGCCTGATACCGGTAACCATTCTGGTGACGTGCTTGATCGCACCACTCTTTCAACCCGCGACATCCTCGAGACCGGTAATCTCATGCTGCTTGAAAAAGGCAATATAACCCGCCGTCATATTGACAATTATCTTTTCGAGAAAGGAATCGAGCCTTCCCGCATATTAGAGGTAAACAATATGGATCTTCTGATTGACTTTGCTGCTATCGGAATGGGCGTATCCTGTGTTGTAAAGGAATTTGCAGAGGACAAGCTTCGTGACGGCAGTCTCGTAACCCTGCCGCTCTCCTCACCGCTTCAACCACGAAAGATCGGCTTTATCTACAAAAGAAAAAGACATGAAATCACGTCTTTTCTTGAGGAATACGTATTTAATTAGTTCAACTGATTCCGAAGCTCCGCCCTGTCATCCTCGCTAATACTCATTATTTCCATAGCCTCTTTATATGGTTCTTTAACATTTTTGTTTTTACGCTCTCTGATTCTCTGACACAGCTCGCTGTATTCCCATAGAATGTGACAGTTTTTCAGCAGAGAATTATCCTCTTTGCCCACCTTTGAATTGATATTAACTACCGTAACAGTTAATTCCACCTCACCAGCTCTTTTGCGTTACTGATCGCACCATCCCATTTTTGAAACAGGTCAACAAATACACTGTCCCTTACTTTACGGTTTTCATTCGACATATTCTGTTTCTCCTTTTTTATAGAAAAAAACAAAATATATCTAAATGAATTCCTCATAATCATAATATCGCTTACGAAAAAGCTGTATCAAGCAACAATTTGAAGCATCTACAATGCAAATCTGAACTTTCTGTGACCGCTGCAACAGACTGAAGCAAAAAGCAACAGATTGTTGCGCGAGATACAATCTCACGATCATAAATCGAGATTTTCTATCACACAAAAAATCAAGTGCTTGCGAAATGCAAGCACCTGATAAAAACACGTTCATTATTTAATACGCCGAATCAGCATCATAGACTCCATAGCCCAAATACTTGAACTGCTTTATTTCTGTAATCCTTCCGTTACCGTCAGTTGTAACATAGCAGAGACACGGCTGATAGCAGCCGCTGTTTGCCTTATCTTCGGCACCCTTTATCTCATAGGTCGGAGCATATATACTCATTGGATCACTTGATCTGATATACGTGAGTACATGAAGCTCCTCACCATACCAGTTATCCGTCATATTAATTACATCCATCGGCTGAAGGTTTACACTCGAACCACTGTCGAACCATTTAAACGCATAGAAGCTCTGCCCCTTCTTCAGCAGGCTGTCATTCATCTCTGCTGTGATCACAGGTGCATCCTCATCCTTTCGAAATACCCACATATTTTCCCACGCTGTATTTTCGTAGTCGAGTCCGTAATATGCAAACTGCGATTCACCATTTCCGGTTTCTCTGATGCCAAATACCTTACCTCTGTTAGTCACAGCGGTCATAAGCTGAATGGTTGCTCTTGAATCCGTAATGCTCTGGTCCATGCCTGATGCATAATCCACCTGAACATTCATAAAATTGGTGTAATCTCTTCCATCCTGGAACAGACTTTCAAAATCTGTATAGGCATAAATATAAATATCATTTTCTTCTCTTGAAAGCTCTATAAAGCTTGTATTTTTATCCCAGAGAATAGTACTGCCGGGTCTTGTAGTGATCGGATTGCCTCCGACAACCATCGTCCATGAACCATCCAGATATTCACGCATCTTATCTTCCGTACTGACATCAATATCCTTCAGCTCGGCAGGCTCCTGTGTCGCACTTTCCGTTGTTGTCTCAGTTGTTGTTTTGGTTGTCTTCTCCGTGGTAGACTCTGTCGTCGTCTTGGTGGTCTTCTCAGTTGTTGACTCTGTCGTAGTTTCTGTCGTCGTCTTGGTAGTCTTCTCGGTTGTTGACTCTGTCGCAGATGCTGTCGTCAGATCCGTTGTTGTCTGTTCTGTGGTTGTCTCCGTACTGCTGTTTGAACCTGACTCCGTTGTAACCTCAGTCGATGACGTATCCGTTGACGCTTCCGACGAACTGCCTGTTGACGTATCGGCAGTATCCCCGGTAGTTTCCTGTGTATCTGTCGTGTCCGAACCTGTTGTCGCCTCTGTTACCGCTCCGGTTGTTGCTTCAGTTGTCGATACTGTAGCAACCGAGCTTGTTCTTTCAATCTTCTTAACGCCGCTCTGCTCATCATCCTTGCCGCAGCCGGCTGCAAGCATAAGTGTAAGCATCAAAGTCCCCGCTGTTATCTTCTTCCTCAAACTTTCCCTCCTGTCACTATATGACCATAATCATCTAACGTAATTCCGTAATAATATATACATTAATTATCCGTTATTTCGAATGATCCATTCATGATATCTCTATTGATTCACTCCTATCACTCCTGGATATTTTATCTGCGTTCATTCGCCCCTGTAATATTTCACCTTTGAAGCAGATTTCTTCATCTCAGAAAGTGTCTTTCTGTCCGGAACCATTTCACTGTATCTCAGTTTATTATACAACTCAGTGATCTCACTTAAATCATATACTGAATTCTCACTTATCTTGTCCCTTATGTCAAGTGTTGTATCATATTCTTCCGGAACATAAGGTCTGCCTGTCTTAAGAACAGTATCTCTGTAGACCCTCCTGGCTCTTTCATCGAGAGACATCCTCTCCTTCATGACGGTCACAAAGCCCTTACGTTTCTCCTTCTGATCATGAGGTATTTCAACTATCTGCTCAACTATGTCCGAAGGCATCCTTCTCTTCGCTATGATAAATCTTACGATCCTTCTGACCAGATAATAAACAAATACAGCCGCCAGTATTATTATCGCAATAACAACTATGGTAGTCATACTGTCAGCAAAGCTGTTATCCTCAACAAGCTGTTTAACCTCTTCCCTGCTCTTCGCAGCCTGATTTTTAACGGAGCCGCCTGAAAGTGCTGACATGAGCAGTGTATAAATAAATTTGATACACAGCATGAAGAGCCTGAGCACTGTCAGAAGCCCTTTAAAGAAGCCCCTCATCAATATATCAAGCTTAAATATATATGATATTGCAATTGATATCAGTGTGATCACTATGATACCTGATACGATGATCGAATTGACACTCATCATCCTTCTGACAGGCAGATCATTAATATCCTTGGTTCTGTCGAAATAATCATAAACACCATCGAGATAGATCACGATAAGATAGGTTATGAACAGCATTACAGGAATTAAATATGCTGTAAAAAGCATTTCCTTATTGTTCATATAAAGGCCAAATGCATACATTACCATTCCCGCAAGGAACATCGGCCACGGTATCTCATCCAGCCGCCTCAGTCTTCCGCCGTTTCTGTTATATCTCATCGCAAAGATCATGATGACAAATACAGTTACAGCAATGACGGTCTTCTCCGCCGTTGTTTTCTCTATATAAATTACTCCTGCTATCATCGCAACATGCGTGAAGAACAGTATAATGTTATTTCCGGTTTTCTCCCTCATGAGCCATGAAATGCTCATAACTGCCGCAAAGATCAGATAATTCTCCGCTGAAAGGCTGCCCTGTCTCAGAAGGTAAAGGGCAAAGGTTGCGAAGAAGGCTACCAGAAGATAATAGTAAAGCAGCCGCACAAGTTTTCGTGCTGCTTCTATTTTAGTCTTCATCCATCATCACCTCCAGCCCATACATCCCTTTCCTCGGGTTATTAAAGCCAAAAGTATCATAATATGGAACTACCATTGCTGCACCGATATCCCTCTGCTGCATCCTGCGAAGTCTTTCGGCAATATCAGCCTTATGATATGGTGAGATGATAAGATAAAATACATTTTCCTCTGCTCTCTTTATCTCAGCATCGAGAAGGCGCAGAAATTCATCCTTACCCGAAGAAGCAAGGATTGACGAAAGAACCTTATCTATGGTCAGCGCGTGGGACATATCAGAGCCCTTGCCAACCGGCGGAAGGTTCACATGATCCTCAGTTATACGGAAGCTGACGCTTTTCATATTTTCCATAGTATCAAACAGCCTGCCGCTCTTTCTTGTCATGCCGTTTGTCACCAGCGAAACTCCGGTCTTCTTCTTCAGTAAATCTCTGGATATCGAACTTGCGAGTGATATGGAGGTTTCGAGAAGTCTCGTCGGATGGATCATATTTTCGGTATCGAGATTGAGAAGAATACGCACCTCACGATCCATGGTATGATCATAAAGATTGACCATGAGCTCACTTCTCTTGGCAGACTGACGCCAGTTGATGCTTCTCATCCCGTCAAAGCTGGTATAATCCCTGATGCCTCTGAAGGTCATATTATCCTCGATCAGACTGTTTCTGGCAGCGATCTCGCCCATTATACCTCTCATCAGTTCGTCATATTCACTTGATCTTATTTTCTGTGGAAATACATACAGAAGGGAATTTTGTTCAAGCTGCTTTGCGAAGGTGGAAATAAGGAAGAACTCCTTGACGTGCACCGTACAGCTCGGAATATCATAAACTCCCCTTTTGGTTCCGTGAAAGGAATGCCTTCTTATGATCCTCTGATTACCGAGGATCGAGAAGGCATCATTTTTATAATAGAGATCCGTCACGGCGGAATTCTCATTTTCATCAAATACAAAGGATCTGTCTACCGAATATTTCAGATGAAATACCGGAAGCGGAAGCAGCTTTCTGTTTTCTATCTCAAGGGTCAGGGTTGCGTCCTCACCACATTCCAGGTGATTTTTGTCAAAACTAAGTTTAGCCAGAAGGCCCCTGTCCCAATGTCTCCTGTACATATTTCTCTGAAATGCAAATATGAAACAAAAAATAAGGAAAGCTATAAGTAAACTCACTTTGTCCAGTTCTCCGTAGGTACTGCTACTGATCTGATAACCTCGTCTATGACAGCCTTGCATTCACCGATGGACTGAACGCCCGAAGCGGTGATCACTCTGTGTCCGAAAACATAAGGTGCAAGGAATCTTACATCATCCGGCTTAACATAGTCACGTCCCGAGATTGCGGCAAACGCCTGTGACATTCTCATAAGAGCAAGACTTGCTCTCGGACTCACGCCTGCTATAAGCTTCGATGAATTCCTTGTTGCTGCTGCTATGTCAACTATATATTCTTCAATACATCTGTGAACAAAAACAGTCTTGATATTATCAGCCGCGCTGAGTATATCCTCACAGTTGCATACGGCCGATATCAGGAGGAGCGGATCATCGGTCTTGTATCTCTCAAGAACAGCTGTCTCCTCTTCTCTTGTAAGGCTGTCCATAGATAGTCTGATCATAAAACGGTCCAGCTGAGCCTCCGGAAGCGGATAGGTTCCGGTCGTTTCGATCGGATTTTCGGTTGCAATTACAAGAAACGGTTTCGGAAGCGGTATCGTCTCACGGTCTATGGTGCAGTTTCTCTCCTCCATCGCTTCAAGCAGGCTGGACTGTGTCCTCGGAGTTGCACGGTTGATCTCATCAGCGAGAAGTATATTTGTAAATACAGGTCCCTTGACCAGATGAAATTCCTCATCCTTCCTGCTGAAAACATTGATACCCGTAATATCCTGTGGCATCAGATCGGGTGTGAACTGAACACGCTTCATCTCTCCGTCAATACTCTTCGCGATGCACTTCGCAAGAGTTGTCTTGCCTGTACCGGGATTGTCCTCCAATAAAACATGTCCCCCTGCAAGGATAGCAGCAAATATGAGGGAGAAGGTTTCATCCCTTCCGATGATGCACTTTCTGACGTTCTCTAATACCTTAAGATACGTTTCTCTGACTTCCATAAAAATACCTTTTTATCACTAATATATATCAATATTGAATTAACCAATTATTGTTTTGTTAATACACAGCCGAATTGAGATAATATATAATCCGCATACTGCTGCAGCTGCTCAACTTAACTAAAGTATTCAACACCTGACTCGAAGATCTGCTGATCCTTCTCTCCGAAGATATTGATATAGCATGCTGTTGAGCGTCTCTCTGAGTGACCCATCTTACCGAGGATACGTCCGGTAGCGTCTGTGATACCTTCGATAGCCATGTATGATGCGTTAATGTTGTACTCTTCATCCATTGTAGGATTACCGTTAAGGTCAACGTACTGAGTCGCAACCTGTCCGTTCTCGAAGAGTTTCTTAAGCCACTCATCATTTGCAACGAAACGGCCTTCACCGTGTGACATTGCGATTGAATAAATACCGCCGAGTTCTGCACGTCTCAGCCATGGTGACTTATTTGAAACAACCTTTGTATAAGCCATCTTAGACTGGTGACGTCCGATAGAGTTACGTGCAAGTGTAGGACTGTTCTCGCTCTGAGGTCTTACTTCACCGTATGGAAGAAGTCCAAGCTTGAGGAGTGCCTGGAATCCGTTACAGATACCGAGTACAAGTCCGTCTCTTTCATTTATGAGTTTCATAAGCTCATCTGCAATCTTCTGATTTCTGAATGCTGTTGCGATGAACTTACCTGAACCGTCAGGCTCGTCACCTGCAGAGAATCCGCCAGGGAACATAACGATCTGTGACTGGCTGATAGCCTTGCTGAATGCATCAACCGACTCTCTGATTCCGTCAGCGTCCATATTGTTAAGAACTATAGTTGTAACCTCTGCGCCTGCTCTCTCAAATGCATGAGCTGAATCGTATTCGCAGTTGGTTCCCGGGAATACAGGAATAAATACATGTGGCTTTGCAACCTTGTTCTTTGCAACAAGAATTGTCTTGGCATCGAACAGTCCTGTTTCAATCTTCTTATCTTCTACATTTGATCTTGTAGGGAATACTTTTTCAAGCTTTCCTGTCCAGATAGCAACTGCCTCATCAACTGAAAGCTTGCTGCTTCCGTAGCTGAAGAAACCGTCATCTGTAACTTCACCGATAACTGTATATGGTGCGCTGAGCTTCTCAAGATTTTCAGGCTCTATCTCAACTATGATTGAACCGTAATCTCTGCTGATAAGATCTTCTTTTGA
The DNA here is from genome assembly GCA_946544235.1 of uncultured Lachnospiraceae bacterium. Classification (GTDB taxonomy): domain Bacteria; phylum Bacillota; class Clostridia; order Lachnospirales; family Lachnospiraceae; genus Eubacterium_Q. The sequence goes on from CAMNMC010000105.1 coordinate 34,501, forward strand.
AAGAACCTTGTCATCAAGCCGAGCGCCGTATTTATTACCAAATGCCATCTTGCTGACAGCCTCAATAACACCACCGAAGCCTACTGCGAAGGATGACTCGATGAGATCTGCTTCAACATCACTTCTCAGCTTAGCATATTTCTCAAGAACATCATTATAATCAGGAACAAGGAAGCTGTCCTTATTTACATCGAGCTTAAGGATAAGGTTGCCCGGCTTCTTAAACTCGGTTGTTACTATATTCATATAGCTGTTGATATCAACGGCAAATGAGCAGAGTGTCGGAGGAACATCAATATCGTTGAATGATCCTGACATACTGTCCTTACCACCGATTGATGGAAGTCCGAGACCGATCTGTGCACTGTATGAACCAAGGAGAGCTGCGAGAGGCTTGCCCCAGCGTGTCGGATCCTCAGTCATTCTTTCAAAATACTCCTGGAAGGTAAGTCTGATCTTGCTTACATCACCACCGGCTGCAGCGATCTTAGCTACTGAATGAAGCACTGCATAGATAGCTCCGTGATATGGGCTCCAGCTTGAAAGATATGGATCAAGACCGTAGCTCATCATGGTTACTGTATCTGTCTTGCCCTTAAGAACAGGGAGCTTTGCTGTCATTGTCTGGATAGGTGAAAGCTGGTATTTTCCACCATAAGGCATGGTAACTGTACCTGCACCGATGGTTGAGTCAAACATCTCAACAAGACCCTTCTGTGAACATACATTAAGGTCTGCAAGAACTGCCTTCCAGATGTCAGCTGCATCTGCTGTATCGTCAAGACCGAAAGCTGAAGCCTTCTTAGTCTCTGTGAAATAATCATCTCCTGAAGGAGTCTCAACAACTGCTGTTGTCTCCTGATGAGCTCCGTTTGTGTCGAGGAAGGCACGGCTGAGATCAACTATTGTCTTGCCTCTCCACTTCATAACAAGACGAGGGTTCTCTGTAACAGTAGCAACCTTAACTGCTTCGAGGTTCTCCTCTCTTGCATAGTCAAGGATCTTGTCCGCATCTGCAGGATCAACAACGAGTGCCATTCTCTCCTGAGATTCTGAGATAGCAAGCTCTGTACCGTCGAGACCTGCGTATTTCTTAGGAACAAGATCAAGATTGATATCAAGACCTGCTGCAAGCTCACCGATAGCTACCGATACACCGCCTGCACCGAAGTCGTTACATTTCTTTATAAGTGAAGCAACCTCTTCTCTTCTGAAGAGTCTCTGAAGCTTTCTCTCTGTAGGGGCATTTCCCTTCTGAACCTCAGCACCGCATGTTGTAAGCGATTCAGAGGTATGAGCCTTTGAAGAACCTGTTGCACCGCCGCAGCCATCACGTCCTGTACGTCCGCCGAGGAGGATGATAACATCACCCGGATCAGAGGTAAGTCTCTTAACATTCTTCTTAGGAGCTGCACCGATAACTGCACCGATCTCCATACGCTTTGCAACGTAGTTTGGATGATAAACCTCATTTACGATACCTGTAGCAAGACCGATCTGGTTACCGTATGAAGAATATCCTTCTGCTGCTGTTCTTACGATCTTTCTCTGTGGAAGCTTGCCCGGCATAGTCTCCTTAAGTGACTTTGTAGGATCAGCTGCACCTGTAACACGCATTGCCTGATATACATATGTACGTCCTGACAGCGGATCACGGATAGCACCACCGAGACAGGTAGCCGCACCACCGAATGGCTCGATCTCTGTAGGATGGTTATGTGTCTCATTCTTGAAGCTTACCAGCCAGTCCTCTGTCACGCCGTCGATGGTAACAGGAACAACGATGGTACATGCATTTATCTCGTCTGACTCATCAAGGTCAGCAAGCTTACCATCGGCTTTAAGCTTCTTCATGCCCATAAGAGCTATATCCATAAGGCAGATGAACTTGTCGTTACGATCCTTGTAAATAACTGCTCTGTCAGCCTTGTATTTTTCGAAGGTCTGCTCGATGGCATCCTTGAAGAATCCGTCGGTGAATTTAACATCTGTAAGCTCTGTCGCAAATGTAGTATGACGGCAGTGATCTGACCAGTAGGTATCAAGAACTCTGATCTCGGTCATTGAAGGGTCACGGTTTTCTTCGCCGTTAAAATATTTCTGAATATGAAGGAAATCCTTAAAGGTCATTGCAAGTCCGAGACTGTCATAGAGAGCCTTAAGCTCTGCCTCTGGCATGTCCTTAAAGCCATCAAAGATCTTAACATCTTCCGGCTCCGGATGCTGCATAACAAGAGTATCAGGCTTAACCTCGTCTGTAATCCTTGAATCTACAGGGTTTACAACATATTCCTCGATAGCCTTCTTATCATCCTCTGAAAGCTCTCCGGAAATAACATAGGTTACTGCAGATCTGATGATAGGCTCCTCGTTCTCATTGAGAAGCTTAACACACTGCTCTGCCGAATCCGCTCTCTGGTCAAACTGTCCAGGAAGAAATTCAGTTGCAAATACGAAATCGCCATCCTCCTTCGGGAAGCTCTCCTCGTAAACTATATCAACAGGCGGCTCTGAAAATACAGTAGGAATAGCCTTCTTATAGGTATCCTCTGTAACATCTTCAATGTCGTATCTCACAAGCTCACGAACCGTGATATGCTTTAATCCGAGATACTCCCTGAACTGCTGCTGAAGGTCCTTTGCCCTTACAGCATAATCCTGTTTCTTCTCCACATAGATTCTTCTTACGTTACTCATTTTGTCCTCCATATGATAAATAAAAATTGTTAGCTTGTAATAATCCTCGCAGAGTATGCACCAGTATACCTCTGAAGGAGTATTTGGCTACAACTGAAGAGGTATACTGGTGTATACCCTTAGTTGTATGATTACTTGTGTAGCTTTCTAATGATCTTGTAGATTACAACGTTCTGGAAAACCATCGGTTTGTCATGTACAAAGAATATAATTCCGCTGGTCGGCGCAAGCACGGTGGAAATAACATTTCCTGTCATAGGATCGATTATCTCCGCGAGCCTCTGGCCACGTGTTACCTCTTCATTGGTTCCCACATATCTTCTGAAGAAGCCTGCCTCATCAGATCTGATGGAAAGCATCTTCTCCTCATCCATAACGGTTGATATGTAACCGCCCTGGCAGTTATATTTGATGATACCCATTCTTGAAAGGAATCTGAGAACCGCGGAAACAGCTGTCTCTGCATAGCCTTCATGGATACGCTCGGTTCCTCCGGAATAGATCGAGAAAACCTCGGTTCCGGCCTTCTGCCAGTTATTTGCGAGAGTGATTGCCTCGTAAGGTCTTCCCTCACTCATAAGAACATACGGCATTCCGAAGAGATTTGCAAGGTTTGTTGCTTCACTTTCGAGTGACATCATCCTTATATGAGGTATGAACTGTCCCTGAAGATAGAAGCTTCTGAACTGAATTCCGTAGGAATATTTGCTTGCAACCTCAAGCGTGGCATAGGCTATACGGCTTGTCGCCGGTCCGCTCGGATTGCCCGGAAACTGTCTGTTGATATCAGAATCATCCGACAGCCAGTATTTCTTACTTGCATTCATCGCACTGTAATTAAGCGACGGAATGACCATAACCTGCTTCCCGGAAACTATATTTCCCTCTTCCTCAAGCCTTGCAAGCTTTTTAGAAAGAAGTGAGCAGATAAAAAGCTGCTGGAACTCATGTCCACGAAGGGCGCCGACTATGCAGGCCGACTTCTCTCCTCTGCCATATGTATATCCATAAACCGAATACTCGCCCCTGAAGGCCGTATTCATCGTATATAGCGTTTCTTTTGTCATTAATGTTCTCCCCAACTACAACTATTTTTGAACTATCAGCTTCTGCTGATCTCTCGTAACCATTTCTCTTACTTGAGTCCGACTATCCTCGCGAGAAGCGAGCCTTCCTCGATTGCCGGATACTCTCTCATTCCGGTGATCATTCCGTTGATCGGAGCCTTTATGATCTCATCAACCGATCCGGTAATAACATTGACTACTCTTCCGATCTCGTCGTTTTCTTTAACTATGTCATGCACGGAAGTATTTGGAATAAATATACCGCTGCTCTCCGAATTGATATATACCATATCGCTGTCATGAACCACAAACGGATCTCTGATCTGTGCTATTTCGCCCTTCCATATCCCCATATATTTCATAAGAGCAAATATACCGTCAACGATCTGATTGCAGTATTTCTGATCGATCTTAAATGCATAGCTCGACTCACAGACGCAGCATTTAACGCCTATCTTGTTCAGCTCGTAGGCAAGACTTCCCTTCTTAACCTGTGTTGAAGGGTGTACCCAGATCATGTCTGTGTTGAGATGCTCTGCGTAAGGCATGATCAGATGCTCGACATCATCATTCATTCTTATCTGGGGTATCTCATTAAGATACATATCACTTCCGTGAACATCGAGGCAGAAATCCGCACCTTCAATATCCCTCATCACCTTATAGGCTGCATACTCTCCCATGGCTCCTGTTTCAGAACCCGGAAAGAGCTCGTTCATATTTAACTCCGGTCCCGGAATCTCTCTGACACCGGCCTCAAGCCCCATAGGATTGAGCGCCGGATAAATATCAACTATACCTGTAAGATCCTCATAGCTGTTCTTAATTCTTCTTATGGTTTCATAACAGATGTACTGTCCCTGCAGTTCATCTCCGTAAATACCGGATACGATGCAGAGTCTTTTTGCTCCCCTTGAATAATCCGGTTCAAGACGGTTCTTCTTAATCTTCAGTGTTTCACCTACCATGAGGTTCACTGATACTACTGTGTCAATCATATTGTAATCCCCTAATATTTAATCAATTGATTCATGTATAACCACTGATATTATCAGCTGATGTAATGATTCTGAATAGCCAGATTCTACTGCAGCATCTCTCTTGCCGCAGAAATAACGGCCTCAGAAACACTGTCGCCGCCGAGAAGTCTTGCAAGCTCCATGACCTTTTCTTCCCCATCAATAGGTCTGATGCCTGTAAAGGTTCTTCCTCCCTCAACGGTTTTCTCGATAAGATAGCTTCTGTCAGCCTTCGCAGCGATCTGCGGCAGATGCGTGATCGAGATGATCTGATGAGTTTCTGCAAGCCCCTTCATCATCTCAGCGACCTTCTGCGCCGTGATACCGCTTATACCGGTATCAACCTCATCGAAAATAAGTGTAGGCGTTTTCCAGGTGTCTGCAAGAACAGATTTTATCGCAAGCATTATTCTTGAAAGTTCACCTCCGGATGCCACCATATGAAGTGGCTTCGGAGTCTCTCCCACATTGGTTGAGATCATAAAGCAGATACTGTCTCTGCCATCTGCAGTGCACTCCTTCTGTTCTTCAAAATTCATATAAAATATAACTTCATTGAAATTAAGAGACTTAAGTGCCTCGGTTATGCTCTGCGACAGCTCCTCAGCCTTTTTCTTTCTTGCTTCAGTCAGCAGACTGCATTTAGCTGAGAGTTCCTTATACAGCACCTCATCCTGCTTCTGCAGACGGATAAGGTTTTCCTCATAATCCTCAAGCTCCATTAGTTCTGACTTAATAGCATCAAGCTGTGCAAGTATATCATCTGTAGTTCTTCCGTATTTTGCCTTAAGACCGTTGATCAGATTGAGTCTCTGCTCTGTCTCGGTGAAGGCTTTTTCATCAAAGCTTGCGCTTCCGATATATTCACTGAGTGAATGATTGAATTCATTCAGTATTGCTTCGATGTCCGTAAGCTGGCTGATAAGCGGCTCTGCGTCTCTGTCCAGCCTTTCTACGGTCTTAAGCTTCTGAAGTGACCGGCTTATCTGACTGCCTGCGGAATCCGAGGCATCATAGCCGGTACAGCTGTATACACTTTCCGCTGCCTCACAGATCTCCTTGCTGTTGTTCATCTTCGTATAGAGCGCTTCAAGTTCCTCATCCTCACCCGGAAGAAGTCTGGCGCTTTCAATCTCATTTTCCTCGAATTTAAGGAAATCTATACGTTTAGCTCTTTCGGAAGCAGATGTATTCATCCTTCCGAGTTTTGTATGATTCTCCATATAGAGGCTGTAGGCTTCATGTACGTCTGCCTTAAGCCTAAGCAGCTCCTTACTTGAAGAATCCAGTATTTCTATATGGTTTTCTTCGTGAAGAAGCGTCGTCTGCTCGTGCTGTGCATGAAGATTGATGAGTGTTTCGGCAAGCTCCTTTATCTGTTTTGCAGTGACCGTCTCGCCGTTAACGCGATTGATCGTGCGATCATTCGAAAGCTTTCTCGAAATAGTAAGTATTCCGTCCTCTGAGGCTTTAATAAACTCTGAGGTATCATCCGACTTATCATCATCCGTAGTTTTCTCCCGGGATGAATCCATATCATAATTCTTTAAAATATCCTGTACATTAAATGTAAGCTCTACAAGCCCTTCCTTCGCAGGATCACGAAGCAGTTCTCTGCTGAACTTTCCTCCGAGTCCGATACCGATCGAGCCGATGATGATCGACTTTCCGGCTCCGGTCTCACCTGTAAGAATGTTCAGTCCTTTTTCAAAATCAATATCCAGCTCATCAATAAGAGCCAGATTTTTTATGTGCAAATTGATCAGCATTTGTTCACTCTCCATACCTCATCCGCACTGGAAATATCTTGTTTGTTTTTCTCAGTGCATATATACCCCTTCGCGTGCCATAATTCTGCAAGCAGAATTATGCATACATCATTTCATGACGTATGTAGCATGCTTCGCATGCTGCATCATTCGCTTCGCTCATGATAGCAATATGCTTCGCATATTACTACTTAGTTGTAGCAAGAATACGCCTTCAAGGGCATATCTTTACGATTAAACTTTTCTTTAATCACACAAGTTTCCTGCGGATGGCCTTGATTACGCTATCGGTATATGTGTGCGATCTGACGGCGAGGAAGATGGTATCATCGCCGGCAATACAACCGATCAGTCCTTCTATTTCCATATTGTCCAGTGCCGCTGCCACAGCCATGGCCACTCCGGAAACAGTTTTGATAACAATAAGATTCTCTGCCGGTTCTATGGACAAAATTCCCGACCTGAGAACCGATTTATAAGAATCACTGCTTACGGCAGCGTTCTCATTCCTTGCAGTATACCGCTGGCCTCTTCCCGGAAGATTTTCCTTCTTCAGGCCAAGCGCACGGATATCTCTTGAAACTGTCGCCTGGGTAACATCATAACCGTATTTTCCAAGCTCGTCCTTCAGTTCCTCCTGAGTTTCGATATCCTTCATTCCGATTATTTCAATTATCTTCTTCTGTCTTGAATTCTTCATTTTAACTCCATTTCAGGATAATCCCTTTAATCCCCGTACAGTTTATTTCAATATCACTATACTATGATCACTACAGCTGCCTCTGTCGCTGTAAATGATCGATCACTATATCAATACTATCATCCGAGTTTACTTCTGAGAATATCATAAAAATTCCTGTCAGAAACAGATATAAACTTGACGGTTTCGTCCATAACACTTATGTCACACTTGCAGGACTCGGATATACTGACATCCTTATAACCGTCATACGAAACAAGTGCACTGCTGCCTTCCTTCTCACTCTTCTCCACGACCTCGATACTGATACGGTCAGTATCCGCAAACACAAAGCTCTTGCCAGTAAGTGAATGCGGAGCGATAGGTGTCAGGATTATATTTCTGGCTGTCGGCGAAACAAGCGGTCCTCCTGCCGAAAGATTATATGCGGTTGAACCGGTTGGTGTTGAGATTATCACACCGTCAGCCTTATAGGTTTCAAAAAACTGCCCGTTTACAAATATATTCAGCATGATTATGCGGAGCTTGCCATCTCTGTAAATAACTATATCATTGATTGCTGTGTATCTCTCCTCGCTGTCCTCCCGGCATATCTTACCCTCAAGCACCATCTTGTCTACCATGTTGTAGTCGCCTGACATGAGACGGTCTATAAGTTCCTCCGCACGGGAGAAATCCGTTTCAGCAAGAAAGCCTACGGTTCCGAGATTGATTCCGGTAAGCGGAAGCTTGTATTTTGAAGTGGTGTGGGCTGCACGGAGCATGGTTCCGTCGCCTCCGAGCACTATGACAGCTTCCTTATCCCTGATAAGATCACTTCTTACGCTGCCGCCCTCGGTATCCTGGTCACCGCTTGCCACGCTGACAACGCCGCCTCTCTCGCGGATAATGTCTGCGACACGGTTGGTTAGCGTGCGGTCGCTGTCTTTTATGCTGTTTACATATATCAGAAACTTAGTTAGTTTTTTCATTTTTGTACCTGCGGACGGATTCAGTAATAGCTATACCCCTTCAGTTGTAGCAAGAATACGCCTTCAGGGGTATAGCTATTACTGAATCCTGTTTATGGAAAAATCACATAATTATATTTGTTTTACTATCTATTCAACTTTATCTAAGACCTTGTGGCTTTCTTCTACTACCTTATCGACACTCTCATCACTTATTATCACATCGCCTTGAGATGCGGATTTGCGGAGTTGGAGGAGGTATTCGATATTGCCTTCGGGACCTTTGACGGGTGAAAAGTCGAGGTTCAGGATCTGAAAACCATTCTGTGAGGCGAAGCTTATTACTTCTTTGATAACGTCCTTATGGACTGACTTGTCACGAACAACGCCCTTCTTACCTACCTTTTCACGGCCTGCTTCAAACTGTGGTTTTATGAGGCAGACTATCTCGCCCTCATCCTTAAGCAGCTCTCTGACCGGAATAAGTACCTTAGTCAGCGAAATAAAGGAAACGTCAATTGAAGCAAAATCAAGAACATCATTTATATCTTCCGGAGTGACATATCTGATATTTGTCTTCTCCATACAGACTACTCTCTCATCATTTCTGAGCTTCCAGTCCAGCTGGCCATGACCGACATCAACGCTGTATACCTTGACTGCACCGTTCTGAAGCATACAGTCCGTAAAGCCGCCGGTTGAAGCACCGACATCCATACAGACAGTTCCGTCAAGCGTAATATCGAAGTTCTGCATAGCCTTCTCAAGCTTGAGGCCTCCGCGGCTGACGTATTTTAAAGTCTTACCTCGAACCTCTATCACAGCCGTTTCTTCAAAGGTGCTGCCGGCTTTATCCTCTTTGTTATTATCTACATATACTATTCCTGCCATTATGAGGCGCTTTGCCTTCTCCCTTGAGTCGGCAAGTCCTTTCTCAAACAGCAGTACGTCAAGTCTCTTCTTCATTCTTATTTATCACCATCATCTTTTTATTATATACAAATAATCAACGATGTGTTTCCTATCAATCATTTTTCATTATGATATAACAATCTCTCAGTCTGCAAAACCATCTCGCATCATACGCGTGATATCATTAAAGCATACTCGTTATTTTTTCATACATGCAATCTGCAGAGATTCCGAGCATCTCGCGAAGCTCATCTACCGAGCCCTGCGGAACACTCTCAACCTTAATACAGAAGTTTATTATCTTCGGTATCCTTATGTCGGTCTGGGATGAACCCAGCTCGTATTTTTCACCGTTCAGAAGCTTGGACAGTTCATCCTGGATCACTGCAACGGCACGTTCTCCGTAGCTTCCGGCCTCGCAGGTTTCTTCCGCAAATGCGATTATGTCAAACTTACCCGTTATATCTCGGAGAAGCGTTTCATCGATAGGCTTGATAAAACGCGCATTAATAAACAGCGGAGTGATTCCTGCTTCAGCTATAAGTCTGTCGCGTGTTTTAACCGCTTCTTCAACCATATTTCCGCAGGCAATAAGTGCTACTCTCTTCTTAGGAAGCACTTCCAGGCCTGCCTGGTCATCATTTGCTTCAGATGAATTGTTCCTGTTATCGGATCTTTCTGCATGATCCGAAATGGTTGAACCTGATGATTCAGCATTTACTGTATTTCTATTATCTGCAAAACCGATCTCGCCGGATATTATTTCAGACTTTCCGGTCATCAGATCAGCGCAGCAATTTGTAAGCCCTTTATAGGCATAGCCACGGCTGTATTTTATCGCAACCGGTCCCTCCTGCTGTACTGCAAAATCAAAAGCATTGCAAAGCTCAGCCGCATTCTTCGGTTCGATAACGATGAGTCCCGGCATATCGGCAAGATATGCGTCATCATAAATACCCTGATGCGTCTCACCATCGCGGCCGACTATTCCCGAACGGTCTATCGCAAATATAACGTGCAGCCCCTGAAGGCATACGTCGTGAAGTATCTGATCGTAAGCTCTCTGAAGGAAGGACGAATAAATTGCAACCACCGGAATATATCCTCCGGCAGCAAGTCCTGCCGCAAAGGTCACCGCATGCTGTTCGGCAATCCCGACATCAAAGGTTCTTTCAGGAAAACTCTTCTGAAAATACGAAACTCCGGTACCATGAGCCATGGCAGCCGTGATAGCAACTATTTTATCATTTTCCTCACCGAGACTGCAGAGCTTCTTGCCAAATACGTCGGTATAAGTCGCTCTTGTCTTTCTGACTAAACTGCGTCCGGTTTCTATATCAAAAGGATCTACCCCATGGAAATGCTCAGGATATTTTTCTGCATATTTATAGCCTGATCCCTTGGTTGTTTTAACATGAACAAGTATAGGCTTGTTAAGCCTGAAGGCCTTGCGGAAGGTCTTGGTCATCTCCTTTATGTTGTGGCCGTCTACCGGACCGATATAGGTGATTCCCATTTCCTCAACGAAGCTTCCCTGAACAAAGAGACCTTTAAGACTGTCCTTGGATTTCTTCAGACCCTTGGCTACCTTGGCACCGACATCAGGGATACTCATCAGCACATTTTCAAGTCCGGATTTGAACTCATTATAAGATTCACCGACTCTCATTCTGTTTAAATATTTGGAAACCCCTCCGACATTACGGTCGATGGACATTTCATTATCATTAAGTACTATCACAAGGCTGGATTTCAGCTGAGAAAGCTGATTAAATGCCTCGTAAACCATACCGCCGGTCATAGAGCCGTCGCCGATCACGGCGCATATCTTCTCATTTCCGCCACGAAGATCTCGGGCCGCTGCCAGTCCGACTGCAGCGGAAATACTGGTCGAGCTGTGGCCTGTATCAAAAGCATCACAGGGATTCTCTCTCCTCTTCGGAAAACCGCTGAGCCCTCCCTGCTGACGAAGGGTATCAAACTCCTTCCTTCTGCCTGTTAAAATCTTGTGCGTATAGGCCTGATGACCAACATCAAATATCAGTTTATCCTCAGGAAAATCCATACATCTGTGAAGAGCCATGGTGAGTTCGACCACGCCAAGATTGGCGGCCAGATGCCCGCCATTTTCACTGACTTTTTCTATTATGAAGCTGCGTATCTCGGAGGCAAGCTCATCGAGGCTCTCATCCGGAAGCAGCTTGATGTCGTTTGGGTGTTTTATGTCTTTCAATAAACTCATTAGGATATGTCTCCAATAGAATATGTGTTAAAGCTGACGACAAATAATCCATTAATAAATATTTATTTTCAATAAATCATTATCTATAAAATTCTTTTGATTTTATTTTTTTCTGTCTATCAGTTGCTTGACCAGATTAACCAGTAGTTTCAAATAGACATTCTCACTCTCAGCGACGGTGTCTACGCCGTTTGACTTAGCAGCCTTGGCGGTAAATGCAGAGTAGGTTTCATTAATAAGCGTGATGGCAAGATCAGAAGCCTGCTTAACGTATTCCGAAGCCTTGTCGAGGCCGTAAATAGTTACGAAGGTTACCTTTCCGTTTTTCTCATCCTGACTCACGTCTTTGCCAAGCTCCTCAGGGTTTCCGGTGACATCAAGTATATCATCCTGAACCTGAAATGCCATTCCGATATAATATGCGGCATTCTGAAGCTTGTCAAGCTCTTCACCGGACACTCCGGCAAGCGTTGCACCGATAGTCATCGCACATTCAAGAAGTGCTGCTGTTTTATTTGAATAAATATATGAAAGCTGTTTTGCAGTAGGCTTCTTGCCGGTCAGAACCACATCAGCCGTCTGTCCGCCAAGCATTCCGTAAATACCCGGCTTGGATGCAAGTATGAACATAGCTTTTTCAACATCAGTATCACCCGGACAGTAAATAAAGCTCTTAACAGCAGTTTCATAAGCATAATTAAGCAGACCGTCTCCTGCAAGGATGGCGATATCTTCACCAAACGCCTTATGGACGGTCGGTTTGCCGCGCCTCATCTCATCATTATCAAGTGCAGGCAGATCGTCATGTATAAGCGAATATGTATGGATCATCTCGAGTGCAGCCATGAAATAATCTATAGCCTTATCGTGAGAACCCGGACCTCCGAAATCAATATTCTTATCGGGTGCTTTATCTGCTACACCGCCTTTATCTTCTGCCTTGTTCAGAACAGAAAAAGCCTTGTAGGTAAGATACATCAGAAGCGGTCTTACTCTCTTGCCGCCTGCTTCCACAGCGTATACCATGGCATCTCTTACCTTATCGGACATTCCGTCAGCCTCAGGAAGATTACTCATAACGATATCCTCAATGTAAGCACGGATGTCATCAAGTTTGACTGTTTTCTTTTTTGATGTCATCTTGCTGCCTGCTGCAGTTGATTTTTTTGATGACGCTTTTTTCTTTGTCTCGGTTGTTTTTGTCGTTTTAGCAGTTCCAGCCGCCTTGGTTGTTCCGGCTGTTTTGGTTGTTTTTGTTTTGCTGTTCTTACTGTCTGTTTTATCGGCCATATATGCCTCCCCGTGAACGATTATTTCCCGCTCGTTCAAGTTTATTTAATGTATGTGATTTAAATCTCAACTACTATATTTATAATCCGATTTAATTATTATCCTATGGATTCGAGAACTCAATTCAATTCTCATCCTCTGCATTGAGGATCTTGATTTCCTTCTCGACACCTTCCAGGTTGTCTCTGCATTTTTCGGAGAGAACAACACCTTCCTTATAGAGCTCCATCGCATCACTCAGCTTGGTCTCCGGCTCCTCGAGAGCCCTGATGATCTCTTCAATCCTCGCAAAGGCATCCTCTACGATGAACTTCTCTTCCTCATTTGTTTCTTTAATCTTTTTCTCGGCCATCTTCTATCCTCTGTCCTGAATCTGATTTATATAAATCTATATTTGTCTATATATCTATAAAGACCATTCCGATGCTGTCGAGCATCATGGTCAGAATTAATCCGCCTTAGTTATCGGAAACGCTCACAACATCTGCATTTACCGTTCCGTCTGAGAGAGTTACGGAAATCCTGTTACCTGCGGAAACTTCCTTCACACTCCTCAGCGGTTTCTCATCATGTGTGATATATCCGAAACCGTTTATCAGCTTAGCCGTCGGCGAAAGTGCATGCAGCCTTGTGACATCGATCTCATAGCGGTGAAGCGTGTCACGATATTTGTTATTTGCAGCCGACTTAAGATTGTCGTGAAGCATATTTTCCTTAAGAGCTGCCGCATCAAACTTCTGCCTGATAAGTGTTGTCATGCTGTCTCTGTAATCCACTAGCCTCTGCTGCTTCTCGATAAGTATTCGCTCCGGATTCTTCTTTTCAAGCTTGGCGCGTAATACCTGAAGTCGTGTACTGACTATGTTCAGCCTGTTGGAAATATCACTGTCCAGTCTGCTTCGATAGCTTCTGAGCTGTCTGATGGAGGTCATAACATCCGAAACCGCGATCTCTGCTGCGGCTGACGGTGTCGGTGCACGCATATCTGCAACGTAATCAGCTATTGTGTTATCAACCTCGTGGCCGGTACCGGAAATGATCGGCGTTTTGGCTTCAAATATTGCCCTGGCGACTATCTCCTCGTTGAAGGCCCAGAGATCCTCGATGGAACCGCCTCCCCGGCCTACGATAATGATATCAAGCCCCATTTTATCAAGAGTCTTTATACCCTTGACAATAGTCTCGGCCGCGCCCTCACCCTGAACCTTTGCAGGATAGAGGATCAGCTGAACGAATGGATTCCTGCGTTTTGAAACATTAATGATATCCTGTATGGCCGCTCCCGTTGGAGCCGTTACGATTCCGATATTTTTAGCGAACTGCGGTATCTTCTTCTTAGCTTCAAAATCAAAGAGCCCTTCATTATAAAGCTTCTCTTTAAGCTTCAGAAACTCAGCATTGAGCTTTCCTTCCTTGTCCTCAGCAAGGATGATCTCTGTCGCATAAAGCTGAACGGAGCTGGTTTTCTCATACATACCGATGCTGCATTTCATTACTACAGCCTGTCCGTCCTGAAGCTGGAACTTAAGCCCCCGTGGCCGGTTACCTTTAAACATGACAGCAGGCATGGAGCCTGTCTCATCTTTTAAAGAAAAATAGATGTGCCCCATGCTGTGGTATTTGCAATTTGAAATTTCACCCGTAACATACATGCTCCCGAGAAAAATATCATTCTCCAGAAGATTCTTTGTATGCTTTATTACCTGTCCGACTGTGTAAGTTTTCAATTTATGTGCGTCCTTATCCGGTGTACGATACTGCTATAGTAAATTGAACCGATTACAGTGAATTGATAAATCCTGTCCGATCATTACGAAATATCGGTTCATCTTATCCTGTCTTCGTACTACGATGCAAATGACGAAAGGATTCCGTTGATAAATGCTCCCGCTTCAGGTTCGCAGTATTTCTTGGAAAGTTCGAGTGCTTCATTTACCGCAACCTTGAATGGAATATCATCATCAAACCTGATCTCGTAAACCGCAACCCGAAGGATGGCAAGCTCTGCTCTGCCTATACGCTTTATGCTCCAGCCCTTTGAAGCACCTTCGATCAGCTTATCGATCTCATCCTTTTTCTCCAGGATATCGTCTGATTTATTCTTGATATAAGCTATATCTCTTGCTTCTTCAGCCTCGATATCATTTTCTTCAGTTGCTGCATCGCTGTCACTTTTGGCAGCGCCGACTTTATCAACGCCCTCGTCAATATCCTTTATGTATTCCTGTACCTGCTCAGGCATCTCCTCATCTGCAAAAAATGATGCTCTGAACACTATTTTAAAAATATTCTCTCTTAATTTGCTTCTGGTCATTGTTTTTCCTTAGTTATTATTTATTGTTATTATAATTATTTATCATCCGCGTCCATGTCGATTCCGGACACTCTTACGTTTACGGTGCTGACCTTAAGTCCGGTCATCGTATTTACGTTGGTCTTAACTCTGTCCTGAACGTTCTTCGACACCTCAACTATATTATAGCCAATCTTAACCTCAATTGAAACATCAACAGAAATCTCATTACCGCTGAAATTAAGCCTGATACCCTTCGACAGACTCTTCCTTCCAAGCTTTGTGATAAGCTCTCTGGTTATGTTTCCGGTAAGCCTTGCGACACCCTCTATCTCCATTACAGCAAGTC
This sequence comes from uncultured Lachnospiraceae bacterium, assembly GCA_946544235.1. Classification (GTDB taxonomy): domain Bacteria; phylum Bacillota; class Clostridia; order Lachnospirales; family Lachnospiraceae; genus Eubacterium_Q. The sequence goes on from CAMNMC010000105.1 coordinate 49,789, forward strand.
CGGCAATACTCGAAACCACATCATTAGCGATCTGGATCACGCCCTCGCCATCAGACTTGATGGACATAAGCTCACCGGCTCTGTCGCCGGATTTTGATGCCGCAGCTGCATTTCTGCCGCCGACAGACTTATCCTGATCAGCCTGTTCCTGCGCCGCAGCCACCTTCCTTTTTTTCTCTTTATCTGTCATCTGGTTTCCCTCCGTATGTATATATTTCATAGAATAATGCAAAATATGCATCAGCCAGCCGTATCACGCGATGTAAAAACAAGTCCATTCATTTATATAAGCTCTTTATGTTCCTGCCTCGAATTCTTCTTCTGGTCTTATCGTAGATAAAAATTTTTTAAATGAGATTGTTATACTCACGCCTCTATCTTACCACAACTCAAGGTGTAAATCACTAATAAGTTTTTTAAGTTTTTTTGAGACAAAATGGGTGGATTGTGATATAATTTTAAAGGTTATATGCCGTTTTTTACGGTTAAATGATGTGTGGAGGAAATACTTGTAATGAAGGATACAAAAAGCAGCAATAATACAGCCATTGATACAACGAAAGAGAATAATAAATCAATCAAAAAGAAAGACAAAAACACTAAAGAAGGACTGCCAAAGAAGCACGAAAAAAGTCTTCTATACGTACTTGCCTTTGCCATACCATTTGCAGTTGCTCTGATCGCACTTGCCATGGGAGGCTTTGCTCCGTTCGGAGATAAGGATGTTCTGACAACCGGCGGCTTTGAAAAATACAGATATTTTCTTAATGATCTGCATGACAAGGTGAATGAAGGGACGATAAACACTACAGGTCTGGTATCATCACAGGGATACAGTGTATCCTCTTTCTGGGCTTATTACCTTTCAGATCCGACCAACCTCATCACTCTGCTCTTCTCCAAGGACAGTATGGCAGATGTGCTGAATCTTTTATATGCCATAAAGCTTGGTCTTGCAGGTCTCTTCTTCAGCTTCTTCCTTTCTTACAGAAGACGTATTTCTGCAGAAAAGAAGCTCGTTATGGAAGGCGAAAGAGCTGATATCATAACCACCTACAGAGAGAAGATAGCCGCTAAAAAGAAGGCAAAGCTTGTTGCGAAGAGTGGTGCCAAGAATGCCAAGAACCAGCAGTTTGATGTTAAGCTGGGAGGAACTGATGACCCTGAGGGCGGCGCGCTTCTCTTCCTTAAGAAGTTTGATATGATCACTCTCGCTCTTTCAGTTACCTATGCACTTTCAGCATATATGCTCGGAAGCGGACTTAATGTTACATGGCTCGGCGCTGTAGCTGTATTTCCGCTTGTAATGCTCGGCATAGATAAGCTTGTCAACGAAAAGAAATGGCTCTTCTACACGCTTTCTCTTGCCGTATCCTTCTATATGAATTTCTATATAACGATCATTGTATTTATCTTCACTTTTGTTTATTTCTTCCTTCAGGATTACAGAGATACAAGACATATCGTTACTACAACACTTTATAAAATAATGAGTGATATATTGGCGATCGGAACCGCGTCTCTTGTAATAGTTACATCGATGAGAAGCAGTCTGATGAGCAGTATGCTTTCACTTGAGTTTCCTTATGCAGAATCCAGTGTCAAGATATTTGACGTCATCAAGTATCAGCTTGCCGGTGTTAAGCCTGATGCCGCAACAAAAGGTTCAGACGGCGTAATGATCTATGCAGGTATATTTGTCCTGCTGCTCATTTTCATGTATGCACAGAACGGCAACATCAATCTGAATACACGTATCAGGAACATTATTCTTACATCTGTTCTTTATGTTGCAACCTTCCAGACCACACTAAATTATCTCTTTAATGGTTTCTACTATACTAGTACAAATTCAACAGTTTTCGGATTCATACTTATATTCATGCTGCTCCAGATAGCAGAAAGCGTTCTGACAAATATCGAGCATCAGAGAGGCACAACAGTCACAGTATCATTTATCATTTTACTGGGGCTTATCTTTGCGTCACTCTCACTTTCATCAAACTATACTTCAATGTCACCTTTCATGACGAGTCTTGAGCTTGCTGCATTATATTTCTTCATAGTAATCCTTTACAGAAATGACAGTATGACTCACATACTCTTCAAGACTGTTTTCGGTCTTGCTGTTATAGCTGAAATAGCCGTATCCTTCGTAAATGGTCTCAGCAGTTCAGGAAAGAAATCAATAACTTACGCTGAGACAGACGTTGCAAGATACGAAGCTGCCGAAGATCACATCCATGAAACAGATCCAAATGCAAAGGTGGATGTATTTATAGATGGTCAGAGTTCTTCAAATCCAGTTACAAACATGCTTGCCGGCATAGATTACGTTATAGCACTTGAAGGTACAGATCATATTGTAGATTACCTCGACCACCAGGAAACCTACAACGGAATTGAAATATATAAGAACAGAGTCTCTGTTGATAATGGTTTCTTTGTAGACGAAGAAGTCAAAGATATTGCTTTTGATGACGAAGAAGTATTTAAATCATTGAATCTTCTAACAAAATCACTTGGAGACGTAGAATGCTTCGATCTGCTTTCCGGTAGTTTTTCTGCCGAACGTGTTTTTAAAGTTGAAAATGATGATTTTATTGAGACGCGTGATCTCAGGCTCACTTTTGTAACTCCAACAACAGGACGTCTTTACGCTACAATCCTTGGAGATGTGGTCTGTCTTGGCGAAAAATTTTACGATCAGACAACCATGTTTGTTTATACTCCTCACAACAAACCATCTATTTACCTGCTCACGCAATGCAGCTATGCAAATATTAATGTCTCTGAATATGACAAACTGTTCGATTCGATCAGGGTTAATGCCTCTGCCTATACAAATGACAGCAGACATATTTCCTACAATGCTGAATCAGATGGTTATATTGCTCTTCCATATGATCCGGATTCCGGTTATGAAATATCGGATGCTGCTTATATCAGAATTCTTGATACAGAATACTGTCTTGTTCCGGTTAAGGCCGGTTCAAATGATATCAGTTTAGAGGTTGATAACTGTTCTATGGTTACAGCCATAATTCTGACTGTCATTTCTGTAATCTGTCTTATCGCCGTGGCAATGCTCGTCAGGTCAAAAATAGCCGGCAAATCCGAAGTTACGGAAAAGAATGGGGAATCAGTCAGATTCGGACGTCTTATATCCTTTGCTTCATCAAACAGAGTTTACATACTTTTATTTGCGATCACAAGTATGGTCTTCTGTATGCTGCTCTTTCTCAGATCAACAACACCATTTGGTAAAGGACTGTTCCTTACACATGACGGAATGCATCAGTCTTATCCAAATATAACCGGAACCATCAAATCATTATTCAGTGGTGATTTCAGCCTTGTTGATTATCATGTTGGAGCAGGAATAGATAATTATGTAGCAAACTTCCCGCTGATCATAATACCTGTTTATTATTTAGTTGCACTATTCCCACTGTCAAAAATGCAGCTTTGTTTCACTCTGATCAGTTATATCACTTTTCTTCTTCCGGGAATGGCTCTGCTGGTATATCTCACACACAGACCGCGCGGAAAGAAACTCGAGAAAACAAATCTCCTTCTGTTACCACTTGCGCTTGCATATAACCTTTCAGCCTTTGTAGTATCATATATTTCACACGTAGGCTTCGTTCAGCTGGCTATTCTCTTCCCGCTCTTCATTCTTGCCTTTGAGAGACTGATATATAACAAGAAATATCTTATGTACGTGATAATACTCTCTTATATGATGGTATGGGGTGTATATTATGCCTTTATGGTTGCTGAATTCACCGTGCTTTATTTCCTTTGTTCCGAATTTGATGGTGTTAAGGATTTCTTCGTAAAAGGCATCCGAACACTCATCTATTCAATTGTGTCTGCAGGACTCGCTATGGTAATGATACTTCCATATTATCTTTCAACACTTTCATCACCATACAAGGGACTTGACAGTTCAGTGCCGGGATTCAGCTTTGTTCCTGAATTCTTTAATATCTTTGACTTTATGAAGACAGGCTCTAAAGCTGTTATCATTACCGAACATGATTGGCATGTTAACCTTTACTGTGGCTTACTGATATTCCTTCTGATTCCAGTCTATGCTTTCATAAAGAATATTAAGCCATCCATTCGCATCAGAAAACTTGTTTTGGCCGTATTTTTGTTCATATCATTCGGAAATCCTTTCCTGAACTTCGTACTTCATGGTTTCCACGTACAGTCTAAGGTTCCTAACAGATTTTCATTATTCCTTATATTCCTGATCATTACCATGGTTTACGATATAATAGTTAATGCTTCAGATTATAAGCTTACGTTCCCGGCATTTTCCGGTATGGTAGCTCTCGGAGCAGCTTTATCAGTTATCTTCATCATGAATGATAAAGGTACGTTGAACCTTTCAACAAAGGTCAGCATCACTTATATAGTGATCTACCTGGCTATATTTACACTTGTAAAAGTAAAAAAGAAACATCTAAATATTATGAAGCCATTATCACTGCTTCTGATATCAGAGCTTCTGTTTTCAACTTTCTATCTAACAAGACATGATATTCTCGGATCACATTATACATCTGAAGATAAGTCATATTATACAGCCGAGAAGCTTATTGAAAATAATGATCTGGACAAATACCATGATCGAACAGAATACCTGTCATCTCATCTTAACAGTTCGATGTTCCTCGGTACTGAGTCCGTTTCTATTTTCCATTCAAATATGACTTCTGCAAATATCGATTTCGCCAGAATACATGGTTTAGGTGTTGCACCAATAACCAATAATATTAATTATACTCTTACCAACCCTATAGCTGATCTCTTCCTGAATGTAAGATACCACATAATTAACGATTACTTTGAAGATAATCTTACCTACAGCTATATGAAGGAAATCGACTCATCTTCTAACCTGACGTTATATGAGAATCCATATGCTGTTTCATTTGGTTTCTTTATTGATAAAAACAACATCTATAACAAACTCAATGATGGCTCTATTTATAATGATCAACCATTCGTGAGTCTCATGGATACTCAGAATCTCATTGCTCGTGAGATGACCGGTTCAGATTTGTACGATCTTATCGAGATAGAAACCGAACTTGAGAATGTGACCGAAAAATCCTCATACATCATGACAGATGATTCTGAATTTGATGATCCAAATAACGAAGAACCTGTTGCTCATGTTAAGGTTGTCCTTGGTGAGGACATTACGGGCGATATCTATGTAAGTTTTGGATTCTTTGCATATCTTACTGATAAGGAAACAACAGATGTAAAAGAAATATACTTTGATATTGACGCTGACAGGTATTATACATATTCAGGCAGCACCTTCTATCTTGCAAAGCTGAATGAGGATACTCTGGCAAAGATGCATGAAACTCTTTCCATAGCACCTCTTACCGACATCAAAGACACCTTCAATTCTATCAGCGGAAATATAAACGCACCTTCTGACGGTACAGTTTACATCTCCCTTCCATATCAGGATGGATGGACAGCAACCGTTGACGGCAAGGATGTAGAGATAGTTGAATTTCTTGAAGGAATCGGAATTCCGGTCAGTGCAGGTCAGCATAAGATTACTATCAGTTATATGACTCCGGGACTTAAAGCCGGTGGACTTATCAGTCTTATCACTCTCATACTCTTCATCGGTTTTATAATATTTGATCGCAAGGTTCTTTCAAAACGTAAAAACGATGAGGATACGACTGATGAAGATGAATCTGTCAAAGACGAATCTGTTGATTGTAATTCAGATGATAGCGCCTCTGAGGCAGCTGAGGTCAGCAATGAGGCATAAAATATAAACAAATTATTGATAATTATTAGTTGAAATTATTTTTCAATTATATTAAAATATTACAAGATATGTTTTCTAAGGAGGAAAAATATGATTTCAGCAGGTGAAATAAGAAATGGTGTAACCGTAGAGATTGAAGGAAATATCTTTCAGGTAATCGAATTCATGCATGTTAAGCCTGGTAAGGGTGCTGCATTTGTTAGAACAAAGCTTAAGAATATCAAGAGTGGCGGTGTTGTTGAGAAGACCTTCCGTCCAACAGAGAAGCTTGAGACAGCACATATCGATAAGAAGGATATGACATATTCATACAAGGATGGCGAACTCTTCTACTTCATGGATCCTGAAAGCTTCGAAATGATTCCTGTAAGTGAAGCACTTATCAAGGATGATATGAAGTTCGTTAAGGAGAATGAAAACTGTAAGATCAGCTCATACAAGGGTGAGGTGTTCTCAATTGAGCCACCTATCAACGTTACTCTTCTTGTAACAGAGTGCGAGCCTGGTGTAGCAGGAAATACAGCTACTAACGCTACAAAGCCTTGTACAGTTGAGACAGGAGCTACACTTAATGTACCTCTCTTCGTTAACCAGGGTGATTCAATTAAGATTGATACACGTACAGGCGAATATATGTCGAGAGTTTAATATCACTAATGATATTAAGACTACCTGATATACATCTTGTATAAATAAAAAAGACGATCATTTGATCAATGACCGTCTTTTTATTTTGTTCAGAACCTCTGGTCTTTCATTAATGTTTACAGTAGTATTGCATATTGCATATTGCTAAGCTAATCGACTGGGTTTGCTGAAGTATCTTTCGGCGAGATTAGGCATATTTAAATTCGATAACTATCTAACTACCTTCTCAAAATCTTCTTTAGGATGCTTGCAAATTGGGCAAATGAAGTCATCAGGAAGTTCTTCTCCCACGTATTCATATCCACAGATAGTGCAACGCCATATTGTCTCTCCCTTTGGTGTCTGTCCAACAGCCTGTGGCTTTGGTTTAATATTGATCTGGTAATACTCATAAGTACATGATGGCACATCCGAAAGTACTGTCATAAAATCCGGTTTGCAAATAAATAGTGTATGCGAGCCAAGATCCACCGTACTTATAACACTTAATGAAAAGAAGGCATTTGTTCCTTTAACGATAAATGGAATACCATTATCAGCCATCTCATAATTATCAGCAGGATAATCAGCTGCAAACTTGTCTACATCTCTTCCGGATTGGAATCCGAAATGCTTAAATACCTCAAAATCAGCGTCATTACTTAAAACAGATATGTTGCATTTACCTGTCTTGACTATCATATCATGTGTAAAATTAGCCTTATTTATAGCTACAGAAATCGTATTAGGGTCAGAAGCAACCTGAATAGCTGTATTTGTTATACATCCATTCATCTTAGTTCCGTTAACCGCTGTGCATACGAAAAGACCATAAGATAACTTATACATTGCTTTTGTGTTGTTCTCAGGCATTTTTTTGTTCCTCCCTTATAATACCAATATAACAGTAGAACTGATACAAATGAAAAATATTCACTTATTACTAATCTGCATAGCATAATTATATTATTTATCAGCTGCTATTTCAATTATGAAATCTAAGGGATTATATATATTTGATCTTTCACATACTTAAAATTAGCCCCCGGGGAAAACCCCGAGGGCCATTACTTTTGTTATTAATACTTTTGCAAGTATCTACATTAAGTCAGATCATGAAGTTCAGGCTTAAGAATGATCTTAATTCTTGTGTAAATCGGATCACCCTTTGAAGGAATTACCTTTACAACGATATATGTATATTCATTATTGTAGAGATAGTTATCCTGAATCTCAAGCATTGATGGAGTAATCGTCGTACCATTAAGGTTATAAGGTGTACCCTTAAGAGCTGTATCCTCATCAATCCATAAGAGATATCCGGAAGCTATCCATGGATTCTCTGTCTTGCTATATGTACCAGACTTATTGAAATTCTTGTCATATACAAGTACATGCTTTCCATCTTCTGAATGATATTCATCATCCGGATTTACTTCATCATAATCAAGATCGTAGTAAGCTAAAACTTCTGCTATCTCAACTGAAGAATCTGATGTAAAGAGAGATGAGAACTTAGGAACTGAACCCTCTGTTATAGTCATCTTGTAACCAAGTGTACCATTCTCCTGTACAGTCTTATTTGTAAGACTTGAAGACTGAATAGTACCTGATGAGGTCACAACCTGTGATGAACTATGATCATAAAGGTCAAGAGTTGAATTCTTCGTACTCTTACGTCCTGTGTTAAGAATAAGGTTAATGAAGAATCTACGCTCATCGTTATTCTCTCTCTTGTAACCTGTTACAACTGTACGTCCAGCACCAAGATACGTTACTGTACCTGCATTGTTACCCTTTGGCTGATACTGGTATACAAAGTAATTGTTACCACCATCAAGAGGGTTTGCTGCATAGTTCGATGACATCGTACCGGATGTACCACCTGATAATGAATAGTATACAATGAGATTCTCATCAGCAACATTGATCGTAAAATCACCTTCAACTGTTGGTGTAACACGGAGATTAGCACCGATACTGAATGGATACATTGTAACTATACCTTCATTATTCTGTTCTGCGGCATTCGTTGCTACATAATTCTGTGCTGCAAACTGCATCATATCTTTTCTCGGATGGGTCTTTCCTTCCGCCTCAAGATTTGGATAATATAAGCTGTAATTAAATGTGGTTGACTTATCTGAATCAGATGTCTGACCAAGCGCCGTAGCATATGTTAGTTTTGAAGGATTAAGTGCAAGTGGAGCACTATTACCACCACCATTATCGCCTGAATTCTGTTCTTCTTTAATAATAGCATTCGAAACAGTTATACTAACTGAAGATGTCCCTCCATTACCTGGAATAGAACCTTTTTCAGCTCCATTAACAAATACTCTTCCACCCGAACCATAATATTGATTTGAACTAGTTGCTGTTATATTAATCTTAATATTATGTTTTCCGTAGTTTCCTTCATTACTGGTTCTGTTATCATAAGCTGTAATACTAAAGTCGCTTCCTATATTACCATTGTAATTAATAGTAATATTTACTTCTGTAGCTGCTGTATCAACTGTATAAGTTCCGAGAGCTCCAGAATTCCAAGGATCCAATATATCTATTTTTATGGTTCCTTCATAAGTATCTTCTGATGTTGATACATCTGATCCACCACCTGATGTGATATCAGACTCAGGCTCTGAATAAGCATTCATACCAAAGTACGATGAAAGCCTTTTAGTCATATTTGCAGTGGAATTTGTTGATCCATATTTATCACCGCCAGATGTAAGTGAATCATAGAAAAGCATTGTCTGACCACCATCATTGATATATTTAATGATAGAATCAATAGCAGCGTCATTAAGATCACCACCAGCAAAGTTTTCAGCCGCACCAAAAACGATACAGTTATAATACTTTGCAAGTTCAAATTCACCTGAATCATTTACAGCTGCAAGCAGTGTATAATACTCAAACATCTTACGGAAGAACTGCTCATAAATCTTTCCATCACGCCAGTTTTGATATTCACTCGCATATCCGGCCGGTACATGTCCACCTGACTGATAGAGTGAGAAGAAATCATAATAAGGTCTGTCTGAGTAGTTATCAAAAGACAACTCATAATCTACTTCTCTGGCTAACACAGCACTACCGGATCTGTAACTGAGAAGAAGATTCTCGAGCTTACCTCCTGAGGTTGCAAAAACATCAAGAATTGTTTCGAAGTTAGAATACAGGATTTCAGAAAGCTTCTTTTCCTTGTACTCATTGACCCAGTTCGTTCTTTCTTCACCTGTAAGAGCCGGAGTAAGCTTATCAACTTCTGCTTCAGCCTCAAGCTGTGCAGCTAATATTTGAGCGTTAGTTGGAGCAATACCGTAACCCATTGCATCTTTCCTGAACAAATACTTCTGAATGGCTGATTTTTCATTTGTTGTGAGTCCACCATTTTTCACTTCATTCTTGTATGTTCCATTAACAACCTTCACCATACCATTATAGGCATTCTGGAATTCAGAGGCTGCTATAGAGAATTTACTTCTTAAAGTCTTAATCTCAGAAGTATCTTTGCCATAATAAAGATCATTTATATCGTCAATTAGTTTCTCAAACTCACTGATATAGATGATATTCATATTAACATCATAATCATTCTCAACTTCTCTGAACCAGTTTGTATTCCAGTCATCAAGCCCTGTCCAATTACCGGAATCTGTGGTGAGATCACTAAAATACTTAACTATTCCAAACCTGTGCTGATGTACACCCAGTCTAGTTGGTATACTAAATCCAAACTCTCCCGATGTACCATAATCCTGCATGCCTTCAAGATAAAGTGTACTGTCTGTATTCTGAGCACTGGAAATATAGTGTTTGATATTATTCTCTACAGTGGTGGTTTCGCCAACACTTGTCCAACCGCCATCCATAGGATTTCTATCAGTGAAACCGGCAGTTAACTTTAATACGGAGTCATCTCCATACTTGTTAAGAGCAATTCTGTTACCATGAAGAACAAATCTTGATTCCTGACATTCTGTACAGAGGAACAATGACAATTTACTGTTATCAGAACCGTTCTTCTCTTCCTGTGTACCATCCGGCATAATCTGAAGAAGATTAACTTTAATCTTTTCCTGATTTGTTCTCTTAATCTTGAGACATCCTGTTGTTGATGCCTTTGAGCCTGAATTATTCTCAACCTCAAGTTTCCAATATACAACACCAAAGTAATCAGGATCAAATTTCTTTGAAAGCGTTCCCTTAGCGCCATCCTCTGTATCAACTATTTCATCAGCCTCGAAACGACTGTTTGCATTATCATCGATATAGAGACGACCGGTAAATCCGGCTCCGCCAGCTGCTTCATAACTCCATCTTACAGTACGATCTGTTATCCAGGTTGACTCATCGCCTTCCTTGTACTGAACAGGAGCACTGGTAATAACAAGCTTAGGTCTCTTAGAGGAATCATTAAGTACTCTTCTAAGATCAGCTTCGTTTACGCTTGATGAATCAATGGTAACAGGATTACCCATATAATCCTCGAGTTCATTACCACTAAATACAGTTACATAGCCATCATAAGTATTTCCGTACGCTCCTCCGGCATTCTGGATCTTAACCTTGTCCTCAAAATTGAAGTTCCAAAGTATATTATCCTTACCGTTTGCATGATCAGTCTGACAAGCTGTAAGGAAACTATACATGTAAGAATCCGGATCAATTGCATTTCTTCTTGCAGAAGTCAAACCGGCGCATGCATCTTTACCGATTATAATCGGCATGCCGTTCTTCTTATACTCCATAAGCTCGTCATACTTATTCTTGCTTATGTCATTACCCTCAAGGGTTCCTACTGAGCCATCGCTTGCGCCATATTTCTGCGAATAATCATAAGCATCACCATTTGTAAAATACATATTGTAGGTATCAAGACCAATGCTGGCAAGCTTTGATGAATGGTAAGCGTTTAGATTCTTAATTCCGGAATTATCGCCTCCAATATATATCGCATCAAAATTATCAAGAACCGTCTTCTTCGTACAATTAAATTCGTATGTTGACATATGTACAACATTAACTTCATTGTATTCAAGGCCAGTTGCATGAGCTATCTTGGCTTTTGAAAGTGTCCACGCATAATAATCGGTTACAGTTCCAAGCTGAGCACTTGTTATATTATCTCCGCTCTCAAGGAAAGTTGTAAGTGAATGTTCTCCATCAAACGATATCTCATCTGAGGTTGTATTATTTATAACTCCTTGATTTCTAATATAATACCAACTGTTATTTGCCGTATTTGCATATTCGCCTGATGACATTGGTCGATCACGTCCGGTAACCTTAGCAAAAGTCATATTGGCAACATATGGATTGTTCTCAAGAGGATCAGTATATCCTTTTATATGATTACCGCCATCAATTTTAGCAAATTTTTTAGCAAGCGTTGTATCTATCGGATAAGCAGGCTGAATCTCAAGTACTGTGTACAGATTTGAGGAATCACCATTACCACCACCGATACCTCTGTATGAAGCATAGTTGATGATATCTGCAATATCCTTGACAGCTTCCTTATTATTAGCTGACATATAAACCTTCATTCTCGAAGGACTGGTTACAAGAATATTATCATACTTACCAACTTCTGTTGAGGTCATAGTCTTTCCACAAACATAGAGGTAATTCTGACCATAATCTGTATCATTACTTACGCTGTTATCGATACTTCCGGTAGCAAGAGAGCTATCATAAAGTATACAAACATTACCCATCATAGCACTATACAGATTATTATAATTCTCCTGACTAAGCATTGTTAATCCGGCTGCTGCCTCAACGATAACTATATCATATGCTGCATAATCTATAGTATCGAGTGCAGGATCACCACCATCATAATAATCATAGGTTACAAATCCCGGTATATTCTTACGACTTGCATAAGCTGATCTGAGCGGAGAATCCTCCTTAATGCTATACAGATTCTTGGTATATACAGCTGCATCTGCTGTAGCCTTATCGATAAGTTTGATTTCATTACCATCCTTATCAACCGTATCAATAGCATATGTTTCTCTTGTATCAGCTGTTACAAGCTTGTAATTAAGGCCTTCCGGTGTACCATCGTTTAATGGCTCAAGACCGATCTTGGTAAGATCAGATATCTTCTTCTCAGAACCACCCTTTCCTATAACAAGGATACTTGCGGTGTTACCAAGCTTATCGTTAAGCTTATAATACTCGCCGCCTTCAACTACATCCTTGACTGCATCACCTGATGTAGCTATCTCACCATCAGCAAGGTTTGTAAGATCATAATTAGATAAAGAGCAAAGTCTTACCCATCTTGATTTTCTCGTAGAACCATCGATCTGAATATAGTAAGAGGTTTTATGTGTAAAGTAATCAAGTGGTGAAGTCTGTGTTGTAGGATTCCACTCAGTTGTGAAATACTTACCACCCTTCTTCTTAAAGCCATTTGTTGCAAGATCGCCATAAGAAGCAGAATTATCATCAATTATTTCCTGTGTAGCAACAGGTCCATCGATGATGAATGGGACATAATCACCAACAGCAGCACTACAGAGCTGTAATTTGATCATCTCTGGGATATCATTACTGTTCTTTCCGAAGAAATTGTACGGATCATTATGAACATATATGAGATCTGCCTTTGCTATTGCATCAATACAATTCTGGATTGCAGCATCAGACATATTAACAGTATCATATGCCTTATAATCGATCATGCCTTCCTTCATTGACTGATCAGTGATTGTTTTGTATCCATTAAATACATATTCAGTAAATATCTCTGAAGTATTTGATCCGCTCATTGCTGAATAGCTGCTGCTTGAACTGATCTCAACAATATGGAAATACGGATCAGAGCCACTATTTGAATTCTGTACTATTCTATCAATATTGTAAATCGTTACAATATCGATATCCGGTTCAGCTTCAACAGTATTGGTAGTATCTCCGCCTCCGTCTGCCGCCATAGTGAATGAAAGTACAGTAACAAATGCGCATACAACTAACAGAAGTGATAAAGCTGCAACTAAAATCTTTTTATTAATTTTTCTCATCTGTTATCACCTTCCTTTCTACTTAGGATCAACGAAGACGAATGAATTTCTAACATTTGTTATACCACTAACGTTATAGGTCATTCCGTTGTCTAAAAATCTTAATTCAAGACTGATACGCTGATAATCAGAGTCAACTGTTGCTATCGCTGCACTAATCTGAGTTCCGGATGCAGTTTTAACATAGTTGAGCTTTGAAGTATAGAGGCAAGCCTCCTTCTCAGCCGCAGAACTCGAATCTGAATATGTTGCATCAAGAAGATTCATATATGTATAATCTCTGGTTATATAAATCTTATTGCCTTCAAATATGATCTCAGTTTTACAGATATCATTTGTTGTACCAGCCGGTACAGTAACTCCATCATTGTATGCTGAATCATACGGAACACTGTATTTTACAGTAATCTTTTTAAGATAAAGCGTTCTATATACTGTGCTTGACTCACCACCGGATACTGTTGTTTTCTTCAGATAGAAATCAGAAACAGGACCACTTGATATCTTTGATCCATTATCCTCAAAGTTTTTCTCTGTTCCAACGGCCTCGCTCTTCTTAGCAAAGGTCATCTGATCAAATGTGAAACCTGATATTTCTTCTCCGGACTTCTTCTTCGGAAATACTATTGCAGCTCCTGCCTGTGGAACATACGCAGTAATCTTGATTGAATTTGCCTGCATTATGATATCAGAGATATCATTGTAGGTTTCCTGTGCGGCATTCTGAACAGCTATATCCGCCTCATTCTTCTTAAGTATAACTGACTCATGGCTCATCATAGTAACAACCGCGGTTATCAGCAGTGCCAATACTGCAATGGCAACTATGAGTTCGACAAGAGTGAAACCTTTATTCTTTTTCTCTTTAAGAATCAAATCATATCACCCCCATCACTTTGAACCATGACTTCCGTTTGCCCTGATATACTTTCTGGCTACGGTCTTGCCATTAGACTTCTGAAACTCGTACTCACCGGCGCCATATACGCATTCACCACGTTTGTTGAATACGATATATATAGCCTGTGTACCATTAGCCGGGTCATAATCAGTAACTGACGTACCGTCTATCAACTTACCGGTATATCTTATCTTAACATAGCTTGAAAGATTTCTTCCTTTGCCACTATTTGCAGTAGCTGTTGAATTAAAACTTGCATATACAGCAGCTGCTGTCGTATAACCTGTGCAAAGGTAATACTCATCTCCACTCTTGTATATCTTTATACAATACAGAAGATCTTTTTCGGTATCATCTATCTTGCCATTACTATTAAGATCAACGCCCATTCCTTTAGCCTTGGTCTTCAAGGTTGCAACCTCTGAATCAAATACAGTGGCTGCATCCTTTGCCTTGGCTGAATGGATGATATTAATAGAGATAAGCGCCATTGTTGACATGACGGCAATTATACCAAGAACTATTATCATCTCGACAAGAGAGAAGCCTTTATTTTTCATAATAGTTTTTTTCATGCCAGCTCTCCTATTCTGAGTTCTTCATCCAGTTGCTATATCTAACAACGTCTGAATAATCAATAGTATCTACAGTTTTAATTGTGTTATCGCCATTATTATCATATGCGATGAGAAGTGTTATAAGTGTATCCTTGGTATCTGTCTCCGAATAAGCAATTTCTCTGTTATCACAAAGAACTCTTAACTCATCGATAGTCTTCTCATCATATGCACTCTTATAACCTATGAATACTCTGAGAACCTTCTCAGCATCAATATCCTTCTCAGTCTGAAGCTCAGTCATGATAGCTTTACATATCTGAGAATTAGATGAAATCTGATTTACCGAATTTCCAACATAGATCTTGTCACCGGCAACTATAAGACCTTCAAATTTGTTAATACCGGTTGTTTCATCATTTCCAAGATAAACATCACCCTTGGAGATGACTATTCCTCTTACAACATACTGTCCATCGATAAGTTCACAATCAGCCTGATCGATCGTAACATCGCCATCACTGATCCAGATCTTGTAACCGGATGAAAGCTTAAGAACATGCTGTGAAGAACCATCCTCTGTATTAGTTGTAGGTGGTGCAACATCCCACAGGTTCTTAAGATTGAAGAATCTGTTGAGTGGCGTTAATGAAGACTCACCATACATGTTATCATCTACAACACTGTCTACAAATATTGCCTCACTTGAATCTTTGGCAAGATCAACAAGTGAATATTTGACATAGTTATAATGCTTTGCAAAATCACTGGCGAGCTGAAGATTACCCGTTACGCTTCCTGTAGAGTATTCGCTTGTATCGCCACTTGCAGAAACAGGTCTTGTTATTCCACTGTCCTTGTTTACAACGATATTATAATCATTCTTTCCGGTTGAACTCTTAACAATACTTGTAAGAGCTCCGCTTGCATAAATATTAGGCTCTATTGTAGTTACTGTAGTACCATTAGTTTTAACTATTGTTTCAGGAAGGATAAGTTCTCCTGCACTGAAGAGATCTCCGCTTGTTACATCCGCATCAAGATATTCCTTGATAGGACTGAAATCAGCTGATAATGATGAAGTACTCTTATTAAGCTCAGCCATGTAAGCCTCAGCATATGATGCCGCCATCTCGTCAGCGCTGGCAAATCCCTTATTATCTTCATCAAATGCCCTTGCAAAATCAAAATAATGATATGTTCTTGTTGACCCTGCAGGTTTAATTGAAACACAAGGAACCTTAGATGTATCCTTGAAGTAAGACGTAAACAGGTTCTTTCCGCTTGAATCAGGTGTCAGAAGCATAGAATTAATCGCAATTGTCTGATATAAAACATTGCCTGCTGAATCCTTTACATCATCATATGTACCTGTTCCGTTTGGAATATAGATAAGCTGGTTACTCTTAACAGATACAGACTCACCTGTTCTGTAATCATTCTTTGTTGCGTCATAGGTAATTACTTCCTTTGTAACAGATACCTTGTCCGGATTACCAGATCCATATACTGTTTCAGCAAGATTTTCATCTGTTATTTCAATATCCTGATGTTTAGCTGAAAGTTCAAGATATGCCTGACCTGCAACATAAAGAGTTTTAGTCTGTGAAAGATCAACAGTTGCAAGCTGTCCGTTAACTACGATCGCACTACTGTTGTAATGTGATCTATCTTCAGCTGTAGCCGGCTGGGTTCCATACTGGTAGATGTTTATACCATTACCATCAACACTTACAATCGGTGTAAATTTTCTCTTGGTCTGTGCTCCGTTACCATATCCGTAATACCCACCGATAAGCTCGAATTTTGCATTATCTGCATTCACTTCGAGGTCGTCTCTTATGAACATATCGGCAACGAATGTAGCCTTTGAACCAAAAGTTCCGCCGGTTGTATTTGCTACATTATAACCTCCGAGAACCACATTATCAGCCCACACATTTGTTTTACCAATGGTTGCTCCGTCATTGTTGTAAACTGAAAGACTAGCTCCATTCATTACAGCAATAGTGCCCGGTACTACCATGGTATCAGCCATAATGGATACTTTGGCACCATTGACATAAAATCCGGAATATTTACTGTTCTCGTTATTTCCGTTATATAACAGCTCCGGATTATTCTTAAAATTATCACGAACTTCAGACCAATCCAGTATTCCATCTGCGTTTCCGTAACGCATATCAGCAAGTCTGGCATTAAAGAGCTGATTTGTCTGATCATCTCCGGTTGTTATATATTTCTTAGAAGAAACCGGCTCAAATCCAACAACAATGTCATTTACTGAACCATCATTATTAGTCGCACTGCTGATGGTCTTATACTGACGATAAGTGCTGAGGTAAGCCGAATCACTCACTCCATACTGATTATAGGTCTTGTTGTAGAAATCGGCTGCCGCATAAATGTTTCCGTTAATAAGAAGCGGCGCTGCAGCAGATTTATTGATCTCAACACCAGAATCAGCAATAAGCGCATAATTATAGAGAACCGAATTCTGAACATTAACAGTATTGAACTGAACGTTAAAATCAGGTCTTGCTATCTCTATATCTGTAGAAATTGTCTGAGTAAAAGTACCGCTTGCGGAACTTCTCTCATATTCTGCTGTTCTTCTGAGAACGAGGTTCTTAATTACGATCTTACCGATTTCGACACTGCTGATTGTATCAAGCATTGTTGAACCCGGCACAGTCATAACAACATTTCCGTTTATGTCATAATAAAGGACCTTCATGTTGTCGCTGACAACCTCAACAGAATTGTTTGATATATATGACTGAAGAAGCTCAGTAAGAGTAGTGATATTTGTGAAGGCAACATCTGTCTTAATGCCATTCATGAAATAATCCTTAAATCTCTTATTGGCTTCTGCATCACCGATATTTACATAAGCTCTCTGACTTATATCGAACTTAACCATCTCTTCAACAGTTCTGGTATAAGCTTCCTGCATCGTAGTCGTGGTTCTTCCGCCAAGACCAGCATAAACCTCATCCATAGCCTGTTCAACATAATGGAAATTGTCCTTAGCATTATAATCATAAAGCTTAAGTCTGTAAGCATATGCAACTGCCGTAAGGAGTGCACCTGCTATAATGCCTAAAAAGGAAAGGGCAACTATAACAAGAATTATTCCGGAACCTTTTTCATTTTTATCTTTTCTAAGCTTCTTGATAAAATTCTTCATATTAGTTAACCCCCTTTCCGGCAGTATATCTTGCATCGTCCATCTTACCGTCGACGCTCTTCAGGATAACTGTTACTGTGTATAATCTATCCACATTATTTGTATCCTTATCCAGACTCATAAGATAAGCTGAAGGATAAGCCTTGGCGTTAGTAATATAAGAAGGCCATGGCATCTTTCTTAACTGTCTGAGCTGTTCTGTTGTTATATCATCATCAGAACTGTAAGCCGAACCTCTGATGGTATTATCAAATGAGAACTGTGTCCATCCACCAACCGTATAATTGATCTCGATATTGGTAAATATCTTGAGAAGTTTCTTTGTTGATGTTGACTCTCCATTCTCGATTGCTGCAGTGATATTGATATTAACAGGTTTAATATCTCCGCCATTGTCAGCTGTATAGTGATATCCATCTACATAATCAGTTCCTGCGAGCTGACCAGATGATGGTTTAATGAGATATAACTTTGAATCAGCTGTATCTTCATCATTATATATCTCAATATAATCATTGTAAGCATACATCTTCTTATCGAAATTCATAACATACGGCTCATATATAAGATATATGTCCGGTGATTCTGTAGTATAGAATTTCTTAGAGAAGACATTATACTTCAGCTTTGCAGTGAAATCACTTGTAGCACCTGCAATGCTGTAATTTTCATAATAACATACATCACACAAAACTTCATAATACTCTATATTGCCCTCGGTATCCTTATGGGATTTGATAGAGACATAAAGAAGTCTTACACCTGTTTCATCATTTGCAAAAAGGTTTGAATGATCATCACGGTCAAACTGCTCTTTCCACTTCGCCTCATTTACAAATCTCAGATTATTCATCTTCTGAGCAAATATATCATCAGCTGCCTGAGCATCAAAGTTTGAAGCCACGCCCTGAATGATTGCTACCTTTGATGAATCAAGATCCTGAATGAAACCAAGGCTAACACTGTTAGGATTCTTGTACTTGTAAATACTGCCCTCATCGGTAAATGCAGCATCTCTTGGTACACAGACTACCTGACTGACAGTTCCGCCGATACTCTCATTGTACATAACAATAGAACCTTCGTTAGTTAAGGTAAATCCCTTGTTTTTAAGAGTATCTGTATACTGACTGCTGTCGTATAAAATCTCGTATCCGGCAGCCATAACAGTACTGTTGAGATCATCAAGGATTGCTTTTCTTGTATACTCATTTGATTTAGGTCCCAACTTTACATTGTCCAAATCATACACTGTCGCTTTATATGTAACGTTTGTAAGCTCATTTCCATTCTTATCTACCAGCTTACATGAAACGGTGAAGTCCGTTTTTGAGTTGATAGAAATATCGCTTAGACCGCCAGAACTGGCTTTATCCAGTTCTGACTTGTCTACGCTTTGAATAAAATTTGTTATGTATTCCGCGTTTTCAACAGCAGCCTGTCTCTCTTTGGCTTTCCTGCTGGTGTTAGATGTATGAACAATCTGAGTCAGGATTGGTGTGATCAATAATCCAAGTATTGCAACGGCTATTACGATTTCAATTAAGCTGAAACCCGAATTCTTTTTCTTCGCCACTTTCGCACCACTCCAATTCTTTCAAACTAATAAACAGTTACACTGCCTGTCTTTGTTCCAAGTGTAAATCTTGGAGAGGTTGAATCATCACCCTGAACCTTGATATACACTGCTACATCTGTTGAGTTGCTGATGTTAACCTTAACACCGCTAAGGTCTTCTGAGTCAACTCTTGCTGTAGAAGCAACAAGTATCTTGAGATCCTTTGAAAGAAGCTCTGCTTCATACTGATTGCTTCCGATCATATAAGTTACATAGTTCTTTCCATCTTTCTCCTGTACAGAGATATCAAGTGTTGCAACGTCATTTCCTTCGTAAGAAACGATTGTCTCTTCCTTAGTCTCGTCTGAAGCTACAAGAACACTTGCCTTTGTTGTATCGTTATCAGCCTTTACAAGACCAATTGTAAGGTCATGATCTGAAACGATAGATGCACCCTGATCTGAATCAAACTTATTTGTTGACTGAGGAGTGATTGATCCGCCGCCTGTGAAGATGTTACCAACTCCGTTAGGTACATCAACATTTGGCTGTTCAGGTGTTCTGTCAGGTCCGCTTACTGCATAACCATTGAGTGTTAAATTACCCTGATAGATTTCATCATTTGTCTGTTCATTATAACTACGTGTTACATTAATATTTGAAATGTTCATGAAATATTTGTAGTTAGCAATATAATCAAGATACTGCTTGATACCTTCGTATGAACCTTCAAATGAAATTGTGTATGCTGAATCTGTACAAATATATGACTCACTTGTATCAACATCATCGGCTACTACAGAAGCGCCTTCAGCTGCACCCTGACCAAGAATATAGAACTCAGCTGGACGCTGGAAGCCAACTACTACATGATTGTACTCCATCTGCTCTTCTACACCCTTAAGGAAAGCAACTGCTGTTTCCTGATTAAGGTCTGCAGGATACTTTGTGAGTTCTTTTTCGAACAACTTGTTATACTCATCAGTTTCTGCGAGAAGCTGATCCTTCTGTTTTGCCTTCTCCTGCAGCTCTGCGAGCTGTACGCGAAGGGTTGAATTTGTTTCTTCTGCTGTATCTAATTTTTCTTTTTCCTTCTTGAAACCGAATAAATAACCGAGAACAAGGATGGCGATTCCAAGAATAACTAATAATATCTGAACGTCTGATTTCTTCATGTCATCTTACCTCCTTATTCCTCTGTATTTAATAAATCATTATCAAGCTGAAGTGGTTTATAAACACATGTAAGATCAAAATTATAAACAAGGATTCCGCTCTTCTCATCAAGTACTGTAGCGATTGATGAAAGGAATACATCATTTATACAATCAATCTTCTTAAGGTTCATAATAAACTCAGTGATATCATCATAGCTTGATGCTGTTCCAGGAATTACTATAGAAGCATCACTTGAAGCGAACGAGTTAATAACACAATTTGTAGGAAGTGCCTGCTCAAGATTGTTAATAAACTCGAGTGCCTGCTCATTATTATGTCTGGTCATTGCTGACATAGTGAGAACGTCGATTGCCTTTCTTTCAGCTTCATCATGCTCAGAGATTATCTTATTAATCTCACTTGCTGCTGCTATCTGTCTGTTCAGATCATCTGTCTCATCCTCAGCATCCTGAACCTTCTTATGCTCCATAAACCAAAGAACCGCAACTGCTGCGATACAGAGAATAACAAATACGATAAATGGAATCGTACTGATTCCACCACCTGCTGCAGCCTTGCTTCCGCCTGTTGCTGCAGGATTGAATCCCATAGGATCCATTGCGGCACCGATAGGTGCTATGAGATATACAGGGCTGTACACCTTCATATCAATGCTTGGATCAAACTTGATATTGTAAAGGCTGTCCATTACTCTTGTTGAAACATTAAGCTGTATCTTGAAGAGTCCATCGATGCCCTTAATAAGAGCACCATCACCTGTAAGAAATACATCATCAATTGGTGCATCCGGATTCTTACTTGCATAATAATCCATTACACGTCCGATGTTATTGATCAGATACCTGAAAGCTCCTGTTGCTTCATTATCATCAAAATCAACTGTGATAATACGGTCATTCTGGAGAAGAGCCATAGCTGTTGTCGCATCAACACCTTTTTCCTCCATTACAACATTAACAACCGGATTTGTACCGTAAGGTACTGTTCTCTGAAGGAGAAGCTTATCTCCCTGAACAATATTAAGAACTGTAGACTCACTGCCAAGCTGAATAACCATTGTTGTAGACTGCTCGGTGGTCTGTGTCTTGATAAGCTGAAGCATTGCGTTTCCTATATAATCAAGCGCTTCAACCTTAAGACCTGCTGCAGCACCAAGATCATAATAAGACTTAACCATTGTCTGTGGAGCAGCAACTGCCATAACCCTCATCTTCTTATTGCCTTCAGCATCTGTGATAGACTCAAGAAGAGAATGAGATACTACATAATCTTCTACATTAACCGGGAAATACTCAGAAGCATTGGCATTAATAATACCTGCTATCTTGTTTTCCTTAACCTGAGGTATCTCTACCTCTCTGTTAACAATCTTTGTTGAGGACATAACAAATATAGCATTCTTATTTGTAACACCTGCAGCATTAAGCTGCGCCCTTATCTCCCCTGCTATCTTGTCCTGATCTCTGATCACACCATCTTCGAAAGAATCCTCAGGAGTCTCAAACATGAGAACCTTGTGGATATTGGTCTGCTTCTTCTGCGAAGCTGAGATTTCGATGATAGTAATACTTTCATTTGTGATGTCTATTGATAAGACTCTATTACTTTTTGCCATCCTATAGCCTCCCTCGCTAATCAGTAGTTTCTATTTTCGGGATTACACCCCTTTTGTTTATAGCCGTCAGAGTAAAAACTACTGACCGCAAAAAACTAATTAAGTCACCCTTAATTAGTCATTAAACACTGCATTATTTTGGTTACTTTTTAAAAACTAAAAACAAAATCATTTAATTATGAGGGCTTTATGACGAGTTAAAGCCCCCATGTTGTTTTATGCCTTAACAGGTATAGTAAGAATTACTTATACTTCTTAGCTGTTACAGGCTGAATCTGCCACTTGTCAACGTCAGATGATGTACCGATGTAAACAGAAAGTAAATCCTTGTCATCAACTGCTACAGAGTAGCTAGCAGCGCCATCCTTTGTGTACTTGATAGGAAGACCAGATCCGATTGATGAAGAAACTTCATCCTTAAGGGAATCTGTAGCACTAACAGTACTTGGGCTTGTTACAGTAACGATGATTGTAGAAGCGCCAGCTGTGGTTGGCTTCTGAGCTGCGATCTCTGAGTAGCAATCCTCATCAGCAAGTGCTGTCTGAACTGCTGTTAAAAGTGTACCAGCTGCTGTTACATCATCAGCTCTTCTTGACTTGTCGATGTAACGGATGAGTGCAGGAGCGATAGCTGCTGCAAGAATTGCCATGATAGCAATAACGATGATAAGCTCAACGAGTGAGAAACCTTTGTTTGTCTTCTTCATAAAATTGATTCTCCTTTTCTTTTGTTTTAGTTTTTTTTCATAGTTTTAGATAATATATATATTCCGCTTCTCGTCCAGCGGATTATATCGTAACTATGTGTAACATGTATGTGATCACTCAGTGTCCTGTTCCGGATCATCTTCTCGTCATATACCGGAAGCCGGATAACTCAGTGGATTCACCGCTACTTCTACTTATTATAATAAGTATTTTCTTTTTAATAACTGTCTACCGCATCGTACATACTCATGATAGGTGAGTAAATAGCAACTACGATAACACCAACAACTGCTGCAAGTACAACCATGATAAGTGGTTCCATAGCTGCTGAAAGTGATTCAACCGCAAGGTCAACCTCTTCCTCGTAATAATCAGCAACCTTAACCATCATGTCTTCAATATTACCTGTCTCTTCACCGATATGCATCATCTGAGGAAGCATTACAGGGAAGATATCCATATCCTTGATAGGCTTTGAAAGAGGAATACCTCTTGCAACCTGTGTTTTACATTCCAGAAGCTTATCTCTTATGATCTTGTTGTTCATGATCTTAGCTGTCTGCTCAATCGCATCTATCATTGAGATACCTGAAGCAAGTAGTGTAGAGAATGTTCTTGAGAATGTTGCTGCTGCAGACTTTATTGTAAGATTACCAAATACAGGAATCTTAAGTCCGAGACTGCCGAAGAACTTCTGCCCGGTCGGTGTAGCCTTGAATACCTTTATACCAACAACCAGACCAATTATTATAATAAGAACAAGCCACCATTTATCAACCAAAAAGTTAGATAATGATACAAGCATCTGAGTTGCCTTAGGGAGTTTTGCTCCCATTTCCTCAAACATTCCCGAGAATGTCGGAATAACCTTGATCATCATGATAGCTACAACAACTACGATAACTACAAGTACTACGATAGGATAAGTCATTGCCGACTTAACCTTACCCTGAATATATCCATCCTTTTCAAACTGTGTAGCAAGTCTTTCAAAGCAGATCTCAAGTTTACCAGAAGCCTCACCGGCTGCCGTCATGTTATAGAGCATCGGTGGGAATACATCCGGATTAAGCTTAAATGCATCCGCGAGTGTACCACCCTTCTGAACATGAGCCTGAGCTTCCTTCAGAGCATCCCTCAAAACCTTGTTCTCCATCTGTTCAGACAACATATCAAGAGCCTGAATGATAGGAACGCCGGCACGAAGGACAGAGCCAAACTGTTTGCAGAAAACCGCAAGATCCCTTTTCTTGATCTTTTTCTTGCCAAGGTGGATCTGAATATCCTTATACTCATTGATATCCAGTATACTAAGGCCTTCTTTCCTCAGTTTTTCCTTCGCAAGGTCGATAGTCTGAGCTTCTACGGAACCCTTTTTCTGTTTACCTGTAGAGTCCATAGCTTTGTAATTAAATTGTGCCATACCATTTCCTCCGAACATTTAAATAGATTTTGCCAATATCTAAAAAAATAATACAACATTACTGAAAGTTTTGCAATGTTTTTGTTAATATTCTCTAAAATATAGTAGCAAATATCTATATATTGTATTAAGACTTTCTTAATCCCACATATTATGTATACTAAACTAGTAAAGATTCTTATGCATCGTCGTCTGATCCTGTGCATACAGAAGAGCATTATCTCTTGTGATAACGCCATTTCTGTAAAGATCAACCAGAGCATCATCCATTGTGATCATTCCCATTCCCTTAGAGGTCTGGATAGTTGATTCGATCTGGTGAGTCTTAGCCTCACGGATCTGAGCTCTGATAGCAGGTGTTGCAAGCATTACCTCGAAAGCGGCCACACGACCTCTGCCGTCTGATGTCGGGATCAGCTGCTGAGAGATAACGCCCTCGATAACCATTGCGAGCTGAATTCTGATCTGTTGCTGCTGGTGTGGAGGGAATACGTCGATGATACGGTCGATAGTAGCTGCGGCACCGATCGTATGGAGTGTTGAAAATACAAGATGTCCTGTCTCAGCCGCTGTGATAGCGATCTGAATTGTTTCAGGGTCACGCATCTCTCCTACGAGGATGATATCCGGATCTTCACGAAGTGCAGCTCTAAGCGCATTATCGAAAGAAAGTGTATCCATTCCAAGCTCTCTCTGGTTAACTATCGACTTCTTATGTTTATGAATATACTCGATAGGATCCTCAAGAGTAATGATATGAGTTGCAAGATTTTCGTTTGCCTTATTTATAACAGAAGCAAGAGTTGTTGATTTACCTGAACCTGTAGGTCCCGTAACCAGTACAAGGCCTCTCTTCTTCTTGTAAAGCTCTACTACTGAAGGTGGAAGTCCGAGTGCTTCAGGCTTAGGAATGACGGTATCAATCTTTCTGTAAGCAGCCGCCATATTTCCTTTGTCCATAAATACGTTTACACGGAAACGTCCTTTGTCCCTTACCGAATAAGCGTAGTCACACTCACCTCTGTCCTTAAGTATTGCTTTGTGTCTGTCGTTCATGGTCATTCCGATACTCTCTGCCGCATCAAGTGCCGTAAGAGGCGGAACGTCTACGTCAATAAGCTGACCATTGATACGAAGCTTTGGTGGTATTCCTGTCGCGATGTGAATATCGGATGCATTTTTCTCGATAGCCATGCTAAGGAGTTCGTCCATATCAATCATGTTGTAATCCCCTGTCCTTTCATTTAAATATTCTTATTTATATATTATCCGTCTCTGCCTATATCACGAGGCTCTGCCGGATCATACACTTACCTATAATAAATGATACATCATACTCGACAAAATAATATATCAATTTTTCGCACATTATATCATTAAATTTAACAGAAAATCAGATTTAGTATTCATCACCAGTTGTATAAGTGATCTTCTTCATTTCTTCAAGAGAAGTGATGCCATTAAGAACATGCTTACCGGCACTCATCTTAAGTGTAGACATTCCTTCCTTAAGTGCCTGTGCCTCAATAACGTCAGCCGTAGCTCCCTTACTGATAACCGCCTGAAGTTCTCTTGAAACCGGCATCATCTCGTATACACCGATACGTCCGGAATAACCTGTTTCATTACACAGCGGACATCCGGCTGGTTCGTATACTACAACGTCCTCGTCCATATCTTCAATCCCGAGAGCAACCTTCTCCTCATCATATGCGAGTCGAGGTGTTTTACACGCCTGACACAGACGTCTTACAAGTCTCTGTGCGATAACCCCAACAAGAGCATCGCCGATGATATAAGGTTCAATACCCATATCGATAATACGTGTTACGGTCGAAGCCGCTGAGTTCGTATGCAGTGTCGAAACAACAAGGTGACCTGTGATAGCCGCCTGAACGGCAATCTGGGCAGTCTCGCCGTCTCGGATCTCTCCTATCATTATAATGTCAGGGTCCTGACGAAGGATAGATCTAAGCGCTGCCGCGAATGTAAGTTCAGCCTTAACATTAACCTGAACCTGGTTGATTCCGTCGATATTTGCCTCGACAGGATCCTCAACCGTAATGATGTTAACATCTTCGGTATTAAGCTCCGAAAGTGATGTATAAAGAGTTGTTGATTTTCCTGAACCCGTAGGACCCGTAACAAGGATGATACCATGTGGGTTACTGAGTATGCCGTCAAATACTTCAATCTCGTTCTCTGAAAATCCAAGTCCTGACTTAGGCTTTGTAAGTCCGTCCTTGGAGGTAAGTCTCATAACCGTCTTCTCTCCGTACACAGTAGGGAGGATGGAAACACGGACATCGAACTCTCTTCTGTCTACCATGATGGTAATACGACCGTCCTGAGGTTTTCTCTTCTCGGCGATATCCATACCGCCGATGATCTTGATACGTGCCGAGATGGCAGCCGCAAGGCTGTAATCGTAGGTCATAACCTGCTTCAGGGCACCATCGATACGGTACCTTACTCTTACGTAGGTTTCCATTGGCTCGATATGAATATCGGAGCCTCTCTGTCTTACTCCGCCTTCTATTATCTGATTAACAAGGAGAACGATAGGAGAATTATCGATCTCATCATTCATCTGATCAGCCTCAGCATCCGTAAGCTCTCCGGACTGCTGTTCCTTACGGTAAGCCTCTGCAGCCTCCATAGCCTGAGCACTTCCGTAATACTTACCGATCGTATTTACAAGATCCTCTTCAAATGCGAGCATCGGCTCAACCTGAAGTCCCGATGAAATACTGATATCATCAACAGCCACAAGATCCATAGGATCCGCCATGGCTACTCTCAGTATGTTAGGATTGTTATCGTCAAAGCCGATCGGCATAGCCGTGTATTTGTTTACAAGAGAATCCGGCACAAGCTTAAGAACGTTTTCGTCGATCTTTACGCTCTTGATCTCGCAGAAATCGATACCTGTCTGGGCTGTAAGTACAGTGATAAGCAGTTCCCTGCTTATAAAGCCCATATTCATGATAATATTACCGATCCTGCCGCCTTCCTCTTTCTGCTTTGCAAGTGCCTCCTGGAGCTGTTCTTCTGTAATGGCTCCGGCTTCAACAAGGAGATCTCCTATACGGATCTTCTTTCTTGCCCCAGTAATCTTCATTCCTCTACCTCTCTTTATCAGGCGTAACCCCGCCCTTTGTATTCTGATTTACATAACATCTCCTATAAATTACGGAAAAGTCATGCAAAATTATTCATTTTTATTTTACCATAATATTATTTTAATGAAAAGCACAAAATAACAAAACTTGCCGAATTATTACCCTTAAAATCGTACAAATAAAGCCGCTTTTTTCAAACCTTTGTCATCACTCTGCTGCTTTCTCATCTTTCATCCTGAGAAGCATCCCTTCTTTCAGATCAGCCCCGCCACACTCAAGGGTCAGATACAGCTTCTGCTTCGGATGAGGAGCCGACTCCATCTCTCTTCCGGTCTCATCCTCAATCTTTACAACCCTTGCAGATATATCGCCTTTTCTGAAATCCATAACCTCTATCTCATCACCGGCCAGGAACTTATTCTTCTGAAATACGACCACTCTTCCGTCCGGACATACCTCCTCGATCGCACCGAGATAAATATAATTCCTCACATACGTATTTGAATCATATATCTGTGTATTCTGATCAGGCTTACCGAAATAAAATCCCGTCGTAAACTGTCTGAAGGTGCAGGCAGCAATCTCTTTTTTGTAATGCTCCATCTTGCTGCGGTAAAGCTCTTCAGACTCCAGATAGTCATCAATCGCTTCACGATAGGTTCTTGCCGCAGAAGCCACATAGAGCTTCGTCTTCATTCTGCCTTCTATCTTAAAGGAATATATCCCCGCCTCGATCATCTCCGGGATATGTTCTATCATGCAGAGATCCTTTGAGTTAAAAATATACGTTCCTCTTTCGTCCTCCTCGATCGGCATATATTCGCCCGGACGATTTTCCTCAACAACTGCATATTTCCATCTGCATGGATGTGTACACAGTCCTCTGTTTG
This sequence comes from uncultured Lachnospiraceae bacterium, assembly GCA_946544235.1. Classification (GTDB taxonomy): domain Bacteria; phylum Bacillota; class Clostridia; order Lachnospirales; family Lachnospiraceae; genus Eubacterium_Q. The sequence goes on from CAMNMC010000105.1 coordinate 78,420, forward strand.
CATCGCGTCCGGCAAGATAACTCGACAGGAGGCATCTTCCCGAATAGGAAATACACATTGCGCCGTGCATAAAGGCTTCAATCTCCAGATCCTCCGGGATATTTTTTCTTATCTCCGCTATCTCCTTCAGCGAGAGTTCTCTCGCACAGACAACCCTCTTTGCACCCATTTTATACCAGAAGTTAAAGGTCTCAAAATTGGTATTGTTTGCCTGAGTACTGACATGCAGTTCCATTTCGGGCATATGCTCCTTCGCAAGCATGAAAACACCCGGATCGGATATAAGTACAGCATCCAGCCCTATATCCTTTATCTCATCAAAATACGCCCCTACCGCCTTTATGTCATCATTATGTGCGAAAATATTAACAGTCAGATAAACCTTTACTCCGTTTTCATGGGCGTATTCTATCCCCTGTTTCATATCCTCAAGAGAGAAATTATCTGCTTTCGCTCTGAGTCCGAAACGTTCTCCTCCGAAATAGACCGCATCAGCTCCGTACTGAACCGCAGTCACAAGTGTATCAAGTCCGCCTGCCGGAAGCAGCAGTTCAACCTTTTTCTTATTATCCTCTGACATACCTCTGTCCTTCCTTACAACCAATCAATTCTCGCCAATAACTACATCAATCAACTCTCAACGATACTGACACCCAGCGCCATCATCAACGCATACATCAATCTGACTGTCACCCGATACCAGTATCCCGCCAGCCACCGTAGAAACTAACGATCAGCAAACACTGACCGATGCCAGCATTCAATTCACAATCACCAACGATCATCAAACTCTGATCGATACCGACATTCCGTCACCCACGGATAAAAGTGCCGTATCAAGCCTCTCATCCTTTTTAAGCTCTCTGAGAAAGCTTCTCATCCTGTCATGTATAGTCCGGTCTCTCTTTTCAACCAGATAATGTGACTCAAGTATCTCACCGCCGGCAAGTATATTATCACATATGATCACACTTCCCTTCCGGGTCAGCCTCATAGCCTCTTCAAGATAATTACCATACTGAGCCTTTGCCGCATCAATAAATACCATATCAAATACGCCGTACTCCTCAGCAGTCATCGACTTCATGACTTCATATGCATCTCCGCGGAGGAGCTTTATATTACGTTCCCCGCCAAGGCATTCATCGAAATTTGCCTCAGCCTCGTCCGCTCTTGCCTCATCAAGCTCTATCGTCACGATCTCGCAGCTGTCTTTATGTACATATCCGGTTTCGTTGTTACCGTTCACATTTCTCATAACGCTGTCCATAAACAGCGCCGAATAGCCGACAGCAGTACCGACCTCCAATATCCTCTTTGGTGCAGCAATAAGAATAAGGAGCCTTAGCAGCTCCTTAGTATTTCTTCGTATTACCGGAACACCCCTTTTCTCCGCATCTTCATATATTTCCCCGAGTCTTCCGGAATCATCCGTTACGTATGACTCAAGGAATGAATTAATCCTCTCAAAATCCATTTGCAGCCCCATCAATCCGTTCTTAACGAACAACTATTTATGCCATAAAAACACGCATCAAAAACCTGTCATACGAAACAGGCCAAACTCTGAATCATCAGACAGATCAGTCTCCCGAACTCTCTTCAGTACTTCCGCTTCCCGTATTATTCTTATTGGTCGTCCCGTTCTTATTCTTGACGATCTTATCCGGATCCTTGCCTCGCAGTACATCAATGATAGTATTATAAGTCATCGAAGCACTGAGCCTGTAGGTGCCCGGTTTGATCTCATTTCCATATTTTCCGAGCGTAAGCTTTGCAGCCATAACATATTTATTCTTGATAACCCCGGACTTATAAATAGTCTTGGCAATATCCATGCTCGATGCATCCTTCTTAATATCAACCGTAACATAGGTCACCGATCCCGGATCCTTCGCAGAATCGCTGAATACGTTGTATGAGAAGTCAAATGATATAGAAAAACTCCTCACTATAAAATATACGATAAGAACATCAATAAAAAGAGTCAGTGTATAGACCATTGCCGACTTAAGTGTTCTCTCTGCTCTTTTTCCCATACTTTTCTTTGCACGCGCCATTTTATCGTCCCTCGTCAAGATAATCAAATCTTATTCCGTCTGCAGTTATATCAAGCATATTTCTGAGCAGCCTGCAGAGCGCGCTCTCAGCTCTGATATATTCATTCACGATCGAGTTATGCAACAGCTCGTCGTTTTCATTATACAGTCTTTCCGTTTCTTCGTAAGCATTATTGCTGTATTCCTGGATTTCCCTGTTTCTTGCATAAAGCTCCCGCAGCTTCCTCTCAAGATCCTCATTACGCCTCAGATTCTTTCTTGCGCTGACAAACTTTTTGTATTCCTTCGAATCCTTCAGCATATTGTTCAGTTTTTTGCATTCTTGAAGCAGTTCATCCATACTATCACCTGCAAAACACTTCATATTTTATCGTTACATACCGTTCATCATCGCCAACTGCCAGTTATTCATGGTCTGATCAGCAGCCACCGTTTAAGCTATACCTCGGAAATGATCGGCAGTACCATAGGACTTCTCTTGGTCCTCTTCCACAAAAACTCACCCAGTGAATCCCTGATCGCATTCTTAAGCTTATTCCAGTCAGTAACACTTCTGCTCTGGCACTCCGCTATGGTCTCCTCAACCACTATCCTGCAGTCCTCGATAAGCGACTCAGATTCTCTTACATAAACAAATCCACGAGAAACAATGTCCGGTCCGGCCATCACAAGCCCGCTTCCCTTCTCGAGAGTAATTGCAACTATTATAAGACCATTTTCTGAAAGATGCTGTCTGTCGCGAAGAACTATATTTCCGACATCTCCGACGCCCAGTCCGTCAACGAGAACTCCGGCAGCAGGAACACTTCCCGCAACCTTAAATACATCCTCCGACATCTCCAGTACGTCACCGGTCTTAAGTATCTTGATATTTTCCTTGGCTATGCCCATCTCATGAGCAAGCTCTGCATGAGTCTTAAGATGTCTGTATTCACCATGAACTGGAATTGCATACTTAGGTCTTGTCAGAGCATACATAAGCTTAAGCTCTTCCTGACACGCATGTCCCGAAACGTGAGTATCCTGATAGATAACCTTAGCACCTTTCATCTCCAGTTCATTGATAACCCTGTAAACCGACTTCTCATTTCCCGGAATCGGATGAGATGAGAAGACAACCAGATCTCCCGGCTGAACCTTGATCTTGTTATGTATCGATCCGGCTATCCTTGACAGAACCGCCATATCCTCGCCCTGGCTCCCCGTAGTTATGTAAACCAGTTTGTTATCCGGATAATCCTTGGCATTATCGATATCTATAAGTGTATTTTCAGGAATATTAATATATCCGAGTTCCGAAGCTATACTGATGATATTTACCATACTTCGGCCTTCAACGATACATTTCCTGCCATATTTATAAGCTGAATTGATAATCTGCTGAACTCTGTCAACATTACTTGCAAAGGTCGCGATGATCAGTCTTCTGTCTCTGTTATCATCGAAAATATGATCCAGCGTCTTGCCGACGGTCTTCTCCGAAGGAGTAAAGCCCGGCCTCTCAACATTTGTCGAGTCAGCCATCAGTGCAAGTACGCCCTTCTTGCCAAGCTCTCCGAATCTCTGCAGATCAATGACTCCACCGTAAACAGGCGTATAATCAACCTTAAAATCTCCGGTATGTACAATTATTCCCGCCGGCGTAAATATAGCCAGTGCAGCCGAATCCGCTATACTGTGATTCGTTCTGATAAACTCCACTCTGAAGCATCCCAGGTTGATAGACTGTCCGTAAGAAACAACCTTCCTCTTTATGTTATTTATCAGATCATGCTCCTTAAGCTTATATTCGATAAGTCCCATTGTAAGCTTTGTAGCATAAATAGGCATATTAATCTGTTTTTCAACATAAGGTATCGATCCAATATGATCCTCATGTCCATGCGTTACCACAAGTCCCTTTATCTTATCCTTATTTTCGATCAGATAAGTCACATCCGGAATTACAAGGTCAATACCAAGCATTCCGTCATCAGGAAAGGACAGTCCACAGTCGATAACGATAATACTGTCCTCATATTCTATAGCCGTAATATTCATTCCTATCTGTTCAAGACCTCCAAGCGGAATGATCTTAACCGGCTTCACCTTTTCTTTTTTCAAATCTAAACCTCCAAGTCTATATCATCCAGCAGTTCGTTAAATATCTTTATAACTGCTGAAAGCTCTTCTTCATCTTCGATCTCTTCATACGAAGCATACTCATCACCGGCGGATGAGTTATCGCGGAGCACGAGAAAACTGCCCTCTTCATCGTTGTCAGGACTGTCGGTCAAAAGTATATAATTCTTACCCTGCAGCTTTGTGTCTGCTATTACGGTGAATTCCTCTTCTCCGTCTTCTGTTTCAAATATGATCTTTTCCAATTTATCCATCCTCTTTTTATCTGTTATCATCATCTAAGGAACAGCATCCGCTCAAAGAATCACGCACCCGGCTGTACCAACAATAAATGAATCAGTCCTGCTTCATCTTATCCCTTCCATCCAGATAAGTCTGAAGTATTATCGCAGCCGCCATCTTGTCGATATGTTCCTTCCTTCCGGAAAATGCTACTCCGGTCTCATCAAGTATCCTGTCAGCCTCAACGGTTGTCAGCCTTTCATCCACAAGAATAACAGGAAGCCCTGTTCTTCTTTTCAGCATCTCCCTGAACTCATCTGTAGCTGCGGCTCTCTCACCGATGGTATTGTTCATATTTTTCGGATAGCCGAGAACTATCTCCTTAACATCCATTTCGGCTATGATCTCTTCGATCCTTGCAAGAGTCTTTCTGAGTTTATTTACTTTTTCACGTACTATGGTCTCATACGGCTGCGCTGTCAGAAGAAGTTCATCCGACAAAGCAACGCCGACTGTTTTGGTACCATAGTCAAGTCCCATACATCTCATAATAAGTCCACTGTATTTTCAATCTTTGGTATCGATCCGCGCACCAAAATAAAGCCAAATACATTTTTTGTTATTTCAGCTTTGTCTCGATATAATGCTCCATAAGAACTTCGATTATCTCATCTCTTTCAGCCTTCATGATGAGACTTCTTGCTCCCTTATAGCTCGTGATATATGTCGGATCTCCGCTCATGATATAACCGACGATCTGGCTTACAGGATTATAGCCTTTCTCCGAAAGTGCGGCATAAACCTGCTCGATTATCTCCGGCACCTCAAGGGTTGTATCCTTAACAATATCAACATCCTGTGTTCTCTGATTGTACATTGTATCACATCCTCGCATGCAAAATCATTAAGTCTTGCTTAATTCACGTTTCTATACTTAATCAATTTATAATACTATATATTTTATAAATAATCAAGTGACGCCTCGCATCTGACATATGCCTTTCTCGACTCAGCTTGCGCACGGTTGGGGTTGCCCCCTAGCGGCCGCTTCGCTCGCTAAGCTCTCACATCGTCTAACGACTCGTGAATCGCTAAGCGCCGAGACCCCAAACGGTCTCGCCAGGCGTATGTCAGTCTGCTCGGCTGTTAATAGCTATAATCATGATTGATCATCATCTTTGTTATCGAACAGAAACGAGAACGACAACTGGCCCTCTTCAGGCATGTCACCGAGGATTCCGAGGCGGGCCATGGTCTCGACAACGGTTCGCGGAACCTTCGCCCTATCACGAAGCTCAGCCTGTGAGAGAAATACTCCATCCTTCGCAGCTTCCATAAGCTGAATCGCAGCCTTATCTCCCATGCCGTCGATTGACGAAAGACTCGGCATGATCTTACCATCAATTATCTGGAACTTCTTGGCATCAGCCTTATAAATATCAATAGGCATGAATTCAAAACCTCTGGCATACATTTCCTGTACTATCCTCATGTCCTTGATACTGTCAGCGTCCTTGGCAGTCTGATCCTTCTTGTCTATCTTTCGAAGCTCTGCCAGTTTTTTATCAAGTATATCCCTGCCCTGGCACATAACCTCATAGTTAAAAGCATCCGCACGAATACTGAAAAATGCAGCATAATAAGCCAGCGGCATATATATTTTATAATATGCAATTCTCCATGCCATCATGACATAGGCAGCAGCATGAGCTTTAGGGAACATGTATTTGATCTTCTCACAGGACCAGATATACCAGTCAGGAATTCCATGAGCAGCCATATCTTCCTTCCACTTCTCCCAGTCCTTGCATTTACCTCCGGCAACCTTACCCTTACGTACATTTTCCATGATGCTGAAGGCTGTGCCCGAATCAAGTCCCATATGAATGAGATAAACCATGATATCATCTCGACAACAGATTGCGGAAGAAAGCTTACATTTGCCTTCTTCGATAAGTGTCTGTGCGTTTCCGAGCCACACGTCCGTACCATGCGAAAGTCCGGAAATTCTTACCAGATCGGAGAAGCTTTCAGGCTTCGCATCGATAACCATCTGCATGGCAAAATCAGTTCCGAACTCAGGTATTCCCAGACATCCGAGCGGAGTTCCGCCTATATCCTCAGGCTTTATTCCAAGCACCTCGGTTCCGTGGAACAGCGCCATTACCTTCTTGTCATCAAGCGGCACCTTGGTTGCATCCGTGCCGGTCAGATCCTCCAGTCTTCTGATCATTGTAGGATCATCATGACCGAGTATATCGAACTTCAAAAGATTATGATCGATGGAATGATACTCGAAATGTGTCGTCGTTATATCGGTCGTCATATCATTTGCCGGTCTCTGTATCGGCGTAAACGAATATATTTCTTCGTGTGCAGGAAGCACTATAATACCCCCCGGATGCTGACCGGTGGTTCTCTTAACTCCGGTACAGCCCGCAGCGAGTCTCTCCATCTCCGCTCTTCTCTTGGTTATGCCTCTGGTCTCACAATAGCTGAGGACATATCCATACGCGGTCTTATCAGCAAGAGTACCGATGGTTCCTGCTCTGAAGGCCTTGCCCTTGCCGAACATTTCCTCGATATATGCATGAGCCTTAGGCTGATAATCTCCCGAGAAGTTAAGATCGATATCAGGCTCCTTATCACCCTTAAATCCAAGGAAGGTTTCGAAAGGAATATCGTGTCCTTCCTTTCTCATCTTGGTTCCGCATTTCGGGCAGTCGCAGTCAGGCATATCGCAGCCCGACATACCACTGTAGCTCTTAACAAGCTCGGAATCAAAATCAGTATAATAGCAGTTTGGACAGATGTAGTGTGGTGAAAGCGGATTAACCTCCGTGATACCTGCCATGGTCGCAGCAAAGGATGAACCAACCGATCCTCTCGAACCAACAAGATACCCATCATCATTTGATTTCCAAACCAGCTTCTGCGCGATAATATACATAACCGAATAACCGTTTCCGATGATGGAATTAAGCTCCTTCTCAAGTCTGGTCTCAACTATCTCCGGAAGGTTCGGTCCGTATATCTCATGAGCCTTGTTATAGCATATTTCTCTAAGTGTCTTATCCGAATTTTCGATAACAGGCGGTGCCTTGTCAGGACGCACCGGACTGATCTTCTCGATCATATCATTGATCTTATTCGGATTGGTGATAACTATTTCCTTCGCCTTATCATAACCGAGGAAGCTGAATTCATCCAGCATTTCTCTTGTAGTACGGAAATACAGTGGCGGAAGTTCAAGATCAACATCCTCTCCGTTCGCCGCTGCTTCCTTAAGGGCTTTTTTCATGGAGCCCTTATTCATGCTTCCCTCCAGGACAATCTCTCTGTAGATTGCATCATCAGGATCAAGGAAATGCACATTTCCTGTCGCAACAACCGGCTTATCGTACTTGGCCCCAAGCTCAACGATCTTTCTGATTATATCCTCAAGATCCTCTCTGCTGGTTATACGGCTGCGGTCATTCTTTATCATATATTCATCATTTGACGGAGGCTGAACCTCAAGATAATCAAAGAAGTTTACAAGCTTCTCGATATCCTCGTCGGATGCCCCGTTCAGAAGATATTCATAGAGCTCACTGCCTGATGTTCCCGATCCGACAATAAGTCCGTCTCTGAACTGATTAACAAGACTCATAGGCATACGCGGTTTTGTATTGAAATACTTTATATGAGAATCGGAAATAAGCCTGTACAGATTCACACGTCCCGGATCATTCTTCACAAGGATCGTCGCATCGTAAACCCTGCCCTTTCTGATCTTTTCATCAGAAACACTGCCGTAATCATTCAAGGCCTTAACCGTATATATACCCTTGCTTTTGATAAGCTCCATCAGCTTGACAAATATCTTTCCGGTAACATCGGCATCGTCACAGGCTCTGTGGTGGTGCTTGTTTACAACATTAAAATATTTGCAGAGTCTGTCCAGGTTATATCTTCCGATATCAGGAATAAATACCTGTGCCAGAGTCATCGTATCAAGTGCCGTAAAATCATAATCAAAGCCCTGTCTGATTGAGAACTCTCTGATAAAACCGGTATCAAATTCAGCATTGTGCGCAACAAGAACAGCTCCCCTGCTGAACTCAAGGAACCTTGGAAGTATAACCTCTATCGTCGGTGCACCGGCAACCATGCTGTCGGTTATGGATGTAAGTTTTTCAATATTATACGGTATCGGAACCTCAGGATTGACAAACTCTGAGAAACGTCCCAGCTCCTTGCCGTTTTTATCTATCCTGACAGCACCGATCTCTATGATCTTGCAATGCTTTACGGAAAGACCGGTCGTTTCAATATCAAATACAACGAATTCCGTATCATCCTTCTCAAAATCCTCATCATGCCCATTCAGAACAAGAGTCTTCATGTCATTTGCAAGATACGCGGTCACGCCGTAAATAATCTTAAAGTCTTCATCCGGTGAAACCTCGTGATTTGCGATAGGGAAGCCCTGTACAACTCCGTTATCGGTTATCGCAACAGCCTTATGACCCCACGCCTTGGCACGCTTGATCATCTTCTTTATGTCAACCACCGAATCCATTTCACTCATGATGGTATGCATATTCAGCTCTATACGTTTTTCTTCTTCGTCATCGCTTCTGCTCTCACGCCAGTCAGCTGATTTCTTTACGCCGCTTACTGATGTTATGTTAACCTCTCTTGCATATGGATCATACGCAGGAACACCCTTCAGCTTATAGAAGTTACCCTGCTTCAGTTCCTCTCTGATAACATCAAGATCATCCGGCTGAATAAAGAGCTTAAAGCCGATGGTATCGGTAAAATCAGTTATATTTGCCGTGATAAGTATCTTACCCGTACGAAGCTCTCTCTCCTCCATACCGAGTACCTGTCCTCTGATACATACCTCGCCCATATTATCCTCGAGGTTCTTTATCTCCGTTATATCTCCCTCGCAGTTTCTGCCGTAGAAGCAGTCCGGATCATTCGATCTGCGGGTATTTCCGCCCCTTCTGCTGCCTGCATATTCCTTTCCGGTTCCCGGCTTCTTCTTGTCCTTCTTATCATCATCCGAACCATTTGTCTTAGGCGCGTCCTGCTGTGCAGCACTGCCGTTTCCTGCAGTCTGACCGGCACTGCCCGCACCATTACCGGAAGCTCCTCCGGCGCCTGAACCATTCGACTGATCACCGGAAGCACTCCACTCATGATGAATAAAGCTGTCCTCCGCAAATTCACCATTCTGATATTCATTCATGAGAAGCTCTTCATCCATCATTCTGTCATAGTAGGAATCTCTTTCCTCATCACTGTCCTGAGCAGCAGCTTCATTTTCTTTATCGGATACCTCCGCAGCATCATCAGCCGCCTCAGATCCGCCTCCGTAACCATATGCACTGCCGTATGCGTTATATCCGTTTCCGAAAGGAAGGTCCGTATCACCGCCGACTATAAAGGCGTAATCCGTCATCTCAGGCTCAACAATAAAGCCGCCCTCATCCTCCTGTTTCTTATCCGACTTCTGTCCGGCAGACTTACCGTCAGTGCCTTTTTTACCATCAGCCTGAAGTTCTCCGATGAAGGCAAACGAAACGTTTACATTCATTCCAAACCTCTCGAGAAGTGTTCTCTCAAAATACTCCTTAAGGTTGTCAACTCTTCCGCGCATAACAAAAGAATCAGTGATATTAAATACAACATTATTATCACTGACTTCATAGTCCTTCTTTCTCAGCTGCTGCTGATCAAAGGAGCTCTGCTTCCCTATTTCCAGTAAAAAACTGTCATAATAAATATCAATCAGGTTCTTCAGGTTATACTGATTTGACAGAAGATACCTTTCTGAGAATCTGACCTTTATGCGGCTTTTAGAACCAAAAAGGTGCTCTCTAAGCACCTCTTCAGCTCTGTAAATACTCATCTTATCGATCAGCCTGTCAGCCTCGATAAATACGATCAACTCACTGTTTTTTTCTCTTTTTATGATCTTAACCACGTCCACATGGTTAAATATATCCGAATAATCGTCCTCCAGCACTATGTCCGGAAAAACATCATAGAATTTCTTTCTTTCCAAACAAACCACTCTCCAATAATTTTCACTCAAACAACCAAACAATTACAGCAGTGAGGTTTCCGCCATTTGCCTGTAATGGCCGGACTCCGCTACTGCTTATTCCATCCGTCAAGCTCCTCCTTAAGTGCCGCAAGCAGCCCATCCGCAGGAACCTTCTTTATTATTTCACCCTTTTTGATGAGAAGCCCTTCATTCTTTCCGCCGGCTATACCGATATCAGCCTCACGGGCTTCTCCCGGACCGTTAACAACACAGCCCATTACTGCAATCTTTATATCAAGATGCTCATAATCTCCCATCATGTTTTCTACCGCCTCAGCAAGCTCAATAAGCGGTATTTCCGTTCTTCCGCAGGTCGGACACGAAACAAGAGACGGTCCTCCCTTACGAAGTCCAAGTGTCTTAAGTATAAGCTTAGCCGTTCTGACCTCCTGAACAGGGTCACCCGTAAGAGATACCCTTACAGTATCTCCGATACCCTCCGAAAGAATTATTCCAAGTCCTACAGAAGATTTGATATTACCAGAATATACAGTTCCCGACTCGGTAATTCCTACGTGAAGAGGATATTTTGTCATTTCACTTATCAGTCTGTGCGTCTTAACAGACATAAGAACATCAGAGGATTTAATGCTGATAACGATATTATCGTAATCGCACTCCTCGATCATCCTTACCTTGTCCATTGCGCTTTCTACTATACCTTCGGCAGTCACGCCGCCATATTTTTCAATCAGATTTTTTTCAAGAGAACCCGAATTAACACCTACACGGATCGGAATATTTCTCTTTTTTGCCTCTTCAACAACCCTTATGAGATTATCCTTTCCGCCAATATTTCCCGGATTGATCCTGATCTTGTCCGCACCATGTTCCATCGCACGAATCGCAAGTCTGTGATCAAAATGAATATCGGCAACAAGAGGTATATGTATCCTCTCCTTGATCTTATCAAAGGCATCAGCCGCCTCAACCGTATTTGCCGTACATCTGATGATCTCGCAGCCCGCTTTCTCAAGCCTGCGTATCTGCTCAACAGTTTTTTCCACATCAGCTGTCGGTGTATTGGTCATGGACTGAATGGCAACGGGACTCCCCCCACCGATCGTCACACCACCGATATTTATCTTTTTCGTTTCATCCCTATATGCCATAATCTCTCTCCAAGGCCCCAGCCTTTTTTATTATTTAATGATTTAAAGCTGTTTTATCATTCCCGGTTACAAATATATGCCTCTATGCGCGTATTCTATCTGCATCCTCGCCGAATCATGCTATGCATGGTCTAATTGCTTCACCCTCGCAGTGACGAATATATGCCTCTGAGCGGCGTATTCTTGCTACGCCCGAAGAGGCATATATTCGTCACTTAGAAGTCAACATTTATAACCCAGAACCATATATTCATAATCTTAGAAGAGTATATTCTTAATATCATTAAAAAATACAAAAACAACAAGTATCATCAGCAGTATAAATCCTATAGCATTTACAACCGCTTCCTTTTCCTTCGGTATCTTCTTTCCCGAAACCATCTCGATCAGTACAAAAAGTATCCTTCCTCCATCAAGAGCAGGTATCGGAAGAAGATTCATTACACCCAGGTTTGCGCTTATAAGAATACAGAAATTGATGATATTCAGAACAACCTCACCAAAGCCTCCGTGTTCCTCAGCCTCATCGATAACATCACTCATATAATTACCGATTCCGACAGGTCCCATAAGATCATTCATTGAGGCTCCGCCGGTAAGCAGCATCTTAAGTGACAGTATCGTTGCTTTAATCTGAAGTCTTCCCTCCAGCAGACCGAATTTTACCTCTTCCCAAAAGTTTTTGGCCGATCTGTAATCTCCATAGACGCCAAAAAGATATCTGTCCTCTTCCTCGTCATATTTTGGTTTAACCGTCGTTTCATATTCCTTTCCGTCTCTCACATAGGTTACCTTGATCGACGCACCCTTTTTGTGCGAAATAATATGGTAACTGAGTTCACGGAAATTGTATACTCTGCTTCCGTCAAGATGTGTTATCACATCACCATCCTGAAGCCCTGCCTCCTCAGCAGCACTTCCAGGGATAACGGAATCGATCTTTGCAGGATCTATAAGGCAGAAATGGCAGATAATTATGCCAAATATGAAAGCAAGAACAAAATTGAAAAAAGGTCCGGCAAACAGTATTGAAAGCCGCGCCAGACACGACTTATTACTGAAAGCCCTCGGGTCTTCACTGTCTTCATCCTCGCCTTCCATCATACAGTAACCACCAAGTGGAAGAGCTCTGAGGGAGTATTTAGTTTCACCCTTGCCCCATTTTGCTATAGCCGGCCCCATGCCGATTGCAAACTCGAGGACCTTAACCTTGTTCATCCTTGCCGCAAGAAAATGTCCCAGCTCATGTATAAAAACCACAATACCAAAAACCAGGATTATTGCAATTATCTTTAAAACTCCGCCCATATTCCGAATCTTCCTCTTATCACTTCTTCTGTCTCCTTCTGCTTATCAAGTATATCCTTAACAGTCGGATCAGCTATATTTTTCACATTTTCCATCGCATATTCGATGATATCGTATATGTCCAGAAACCTGATCTTTCTGGCAAGAAATGCCGCAACAGCATATTCATTAGCAGCATTAAATATGGTTGACATAACTCCACCTTCATTAAGCGATCTGTAAGCAAAGTCCAGTCCTTTGAAGGTCTCTCTGTCAGGCGTATCAATCACTATCTCCTTCATTTTTCTGAAGTCAAGTCTGTCGCCTGCTAGATATCTTCTGTCTGGAAAATACAGTGCATACTGGATCGGAAGCTTCATATCCGGCGTTCCCAGCTGAGCCATTACCGCTCCATCCTCAAATTCAACCATTGAATGAATTATGCTCTGAGGCTGTACCACAACCTCTATATTTTCAGGAAGGACATTAAAGAGATGTCTCGCCTCTATAACCTCAAGTCCTTTATTTACAAGTGTTGCACTGTCGATCGTGATCTTACTGCCCATGCTCCAGTTCGGATGCTTCAAAGCATCCTCAACAGTAACGCTGCGCAGCTCATCTCTGGTACGTCCTCTGAAAGGCCCACCCGATGCGGTTATCAGAAGTCTTGAAATCCTGTTCGGACTTCCGTCACCCTTTTTGCTCTGACTGATACACTGAAAGATTGCAGAATGCTCGGAATCTACGGGAAGAATACTCACTCCCTTATTCTTGGCGAGTGGCATGATTATATGACCAGCCGTAACCAGAGTTTCCTTATTGGCAAGCGCTATATCCTTTCCGGCTTCAATAGCTGCAATTGTAGGTTCAACACCTATCATTCCGACAATTGCCGTTACAACGATCTCAGCGTCCGGAACAGTCGCAGTTCTGATAAGCCCTTCCTTCCCGAATGTGATTTCAATTCCGGAAATATCAGACAGCCTTCCCTTCAGGTCATTTGCGAGCTCCTCGGTTTCAATTGAAACAAGTCTCGGTTTAAACTCCCTGATCTGCTTTTCAAACAGCTCTATGTTTTTACCACATGAAAGAGCCACAACCTCTATATCTTTATTTGCCCTTACTATATCAAGCGTCTGGGTTCCTATGGAACCTGTCGACCCGATGATTGCTATCTTCTTCATTTCAATCTCCAAAATAATGCGTCTGATACAACATAACTCGCTTCTACAATTCCCATGCCATCCGGCTACGCCGTATGTCGCTCCTGCGGAGCTTATGCATGGTAATTGATTGCTTCGCAATCTATACTGACATGAGCATAAACACATCTGTATGCAAGCATCCATCTGTGTTTATGTTCACGTCAGTGCAGCCGCTCGTTATACAAAGTACTCCACAAGATAATAAATTATTGGCGCTGTAAAGATCATACTGTCGAAGCGATCAAGTATGCCGCCGTGACCCGGAATAAGCTTTCCGTAATCCTTGATATCATTATTTCTCTTAATCGCTGATGCAGCCAGATCTCCGATAACAGCCGGTATTGCGCCAACTGCACCGATGATGCCGAATATCAGCCATGCATTTGCTGTTTCTTTAACGTAATTACTGTATATTATTCCAAATATTGCTCCAAGAATACCTGCGCCCAGAATTCCTCCGATAAGTCCTTCAACACTCTTCTTAGGGCTGAGCTTCGGTGACATCTTATGCTTTCCGATAAGAACTCCGGTACAATATGCAAGAGTATCATTACCCCATGAGCATACGAAAATAAGGATGACCATATATCCGCCATGTTTAACCTCTCTCAGAAGGTATACATACGAAAGCATTACGCTGACATAAAAGAAGGCTGTAAAAGCAGCCATGATCTCATGATCCTTAAAGGTCGGATATGTGATAACGTAAACTGCGAGAAGCAGGAGAAGATATCCGATAAATGCAGGGATGATAAATTCGCCCTTCTCAAAATAGATCAGAGCATAGTATCCCACAGTTCCCAGATATGCCACCATTGCCGGCAGCTTCTTCTCGATCTTATAAACCCTCATAAGCTCAAATACGCCTATAAGTGATATAAGAAGTGTCACAACACAGGTTACGGGACCTCCTAAATAGAGAGTCCCGATTGCAAGTATCACAAGTATTATTCCACTGATAAGTCTTGTTTTAAACATTATTTTACACCGCCGTATCTTCTGTCTCTTTTTGTATAATGCCTTATAGCCTCGATAAATGTCTGCCTGTTAAAGTCAGGCCATAAGGTATCCGTAAAGAAAAACTCCGAATATGCAAGCTGCCACGGAAGGAAGTTTGAGGTTCTTTCCTCTCCGCTGGTACGGATAAGAAGATCCGGATCAGGCAGCTCACAGGTATCAAGGTAACTGCTTATCATATCCTCCGTGATATCCTCCTCGCTGAGTTTTCCAGCCTTCACATCTTCAGCTATCCTCTTCATGGCACGGGTTATCTCATCACGTCCGCCATAATTGATAGCGACAGTGAACTGCAGTCCCGTATTATTCTTAGTGGCTTCCTCAAGATTATTGATAGCCTTTATAATATCGGGAGCAAGCTTACTTCTTTCGCCTATAACCCTTACACGCATATTGTTTCTGTTTGACTTTTCCACAGAGCTCTCGAGGTAACGTCTGAAGAGGTTCATAATACCGGTAACCTCTTCAACCGACCTCTTCCAGTTCTCTGTTGAGAAAGCATAGACTGTCAGATATTTAATACCGAGATGATCGGCATCCTCACAGGCCTGCTCAAGTGCATCCGCACCCGCTTTATGACCGAAGGTTCTCGGCATAAATCTCTTCTTCGCCCATCTGCCGTTACCATCCATGATAACGGCAATATGAGTCGGAACATTCAATTTTTCACCATCTATTATAGCTTCCATAAACAGTCTTTCTCCGTAATTATACTGTCATGATCTCCTTGGTCTTCTCTTCAACCATCTTGTCAATATCAGCAATAAACTTATCTGTTGCCTTCTGGATCTTATCCTCTTCGTCCTTCTGCTGATCCTCAGAGATCTCTCCTGCCTTGCCCTGCTTCTTAACTGCTTCGTTGGCATCACGACGAATATTTCTTACAGCAACTTTGGCATCTTCACCCTTCTTCTTGATATCCTTGCTGAGTTCCTTTCTTCTGTCCTCAGTAAGCTCTGGGAACTTGATATAAACACTCTTACCGTCGTTGCTTGGATTTACGCCAAGATCTGAAGTAAGTATAGCCTTCTCGATATCCTTAATTGACTTAGAATCCCATGGTGTGATCTGAAGTGTTCTTGCTTCAGGAACTGAAATATTTCCTACTGACTGAAGTGGTGTAGGTGTTCCATAATAATCTATCTTGATCTTGTCAAGAAGATGTGGGTTTGCTCTTCCTGCTCTGATAGATGAAAAATCAGATGCGAGACTGTCGAGTGCCTTTGTCATTTTCTCTTCATATGTTGTCATTGTTCTTACCCTCCTGCACTATATGTGCTGACCTTTCGTTTTAATACTTTTCTTTATCTGTCGGCAGGGCCACGAGCACGAACTGCTCCTCTGCCATTATTATCATTTTAATAAATCCGTGATCTAATCAACGGAAACTATCGTACCCGTAAAGTCACCTGATACGGTCTTCACGATGCTGTCTTCCTTATTCAATCCGAAGAGCATCATCGGCATTTTATTTTCTGCCGCAAGTACTGCTGCCGCAAGATCGATAACCTTGAGCTGCTTATCCACTATCTCCTGCATGGTCATGCTGTCGATCTTCTTTGCATCAGGATTCTTATTCGGATCACTGTCATATACTCCGTCAACAGCCTTAGCTGCAAGTATAACATCCGCCTTGATCTCTATTGAATAGAGAACCATGCCCATATCCGTAGAAAAATAAGGATGTCCTGTACCGCCTGCAAAAAATACTATCTCGCCTGCCTCAAGGTAACTGATCGCCTTGTCACGGTCGAAAAGCTCTGTCATGCTTCCGCAAAGGAATGGTGTCATAACATGGCACTTCATTCCGAAAGTCCTGAACATATCAGCAGTATAAATAGCATTCATGACAGTTGCCAGCATACCGATCTGATCGGCCTTGACTCTGTCCATATCGTTCGAGGTTCTTCCTCTCCAGAAGTTACCTCCACCGATAACAACGCCTATCTGTATTCCCTTATCATGAACCTTCTTAACCTGAGCAGCAACCTCCCTCACTGTTTCTTCTGAAAATCCGGTTTTCTTATCTCCTGCAAGAGCCTCACCGCTGAGCTTAAGCATGATCCTGTCCATCTTCATTTTTAAAACCACCTCCGCTGTATCCATATTCTATTATCAAAGACTAATGATAAATATATTATTTCTTTCTTGTATTTTTCTTTGCGCCGTCTGCTGTCTCGTTCTTATCCTCCGACTTATCCTCTTTACTGTCATCAGACTTTTTTTCGTCTGCTCCGCTTGAGAAAAGCTTGTCAAGATCAACCTCTGCATAATCCTGTGAACAATATCCCTTGATCACTGCTCCTGTATTTACCTGAACCGACTTGGTCTTGACATTTCCGACAACGACTGCCGATGAATCGATTATAACAGGTCCGTTAATATCTATGTCGCCCTTTACGGCACCTGCTATCGTAGCCGAGGTTGCAGTCACATTACCTTCAATAACCGTTCCGGCTCCGATCTTGATCGCACCATCAGATACAACCTCACCATTTATCCTTGCCTGTCCGGCATAAATATCACCCGCATGAATATCGCCTTCGATCATTCCGCCCACGATGAGCTTTCCGAGGCAGGTAACATTACCCTTTACCGTACCGATTATATCTATCGAACCATCAGTCTCGATATCGCCCTTGATCACCGTACCGGCGGTAATATATGTTGTGTCTGCTGTATCAAGGCCTTCCGTGACCTCGTTGGTATTTATAAGCTCTGCATCAAAATCAGCCACTTTTTCTTCCTCGCTTTCCTGTACATCTTCTTCCTGTTTTGTTTCAGCAGTTTCTTCAGCCTGAATCTCCTCGGCAGCCTCTGCCGACTCTCCTTCTACCTGCTCGTTCTGAACATCCTGAACTTCTTCCAGCAAACTCTGATCTTTCTCTATATCTTCCGGTTCAGTCTGACCATTCTCTATCTCTTCCTGCTCAGCCTGTAAGCTCTGTGCCTCTTCCTGTTCTGATACCGACTCTGTTTCGGTGTATTCTGCGGACAGATTAGCCTCACCCTCAGGCTGTACGCTCTGAACCTCGTATCCTATCGCTTCATTGTATTGTTCAGGCGCAGTCACTTCAGCATCATATGTCTCCTCAGCATCTGTTTCAGAATAATCATACCCGGTTCCATCTTCTGAATACGACTCAAGTTCCTCGTCGGTTATCACACTTTCAGCCTCAGAACGCTGCCTTATTTTCTCCATTGCCTCTTCGGCCTCACCCTTGAGTATCGACTCCGAAACGGCTTCTCTTATATCATTCATGGACTGTGCTTCCGGAATCTCAGGCTGTGAATACTGAACATATCCCTCCTGACCGGCTGCGTATACATCTCCCTGCTGCCCGGAGTAAAGACTATCCTGTGAAGCCTGGTACGGATCAACCTGCTGATTCATATATATATTTTCAGGTGGAACAGCATACATATTTTCCTGCTGATCGGCATATATGTTTTCCTGCTGAACCTCCTCTTTCTTCTTCTTTTTCTTCTTGTCCTTCTTCTCTGCATCAGGTTCTGCTTCAGGCATTATCTCATTAACCGCCTGGGCAAAGTCCCTTTTAAAATTCTTAATAAATCCCATTATCATTCCTCCGGAATCATATTTACCAAAGGTCAAAAGACCACTTTTATGATTATATCACAACTAAGTCTTTTTCTCTACAAATGTTTTTATTAACTTTACGCTCGCACTTTCATGCAAGCATGAGGGCAGCTGAACACCTCGTGCTTCGCACTCGGTGTGGGTGGGCTCCCTGCTCTACATATCCCTCTGTGCACGTGTACCTATGCCCATGGCATTCTCGCCATACTCGTGCCTTCGGCACTGTTCCCGCAGATAACCCTGCTCGCCCTTTCATGCAAGCATGAGGCGGCTGAACACCTCGTGCTTCGCACTCGGTGTGGGTGGGCTCCCTGCTCTACATATCCCTCTGTGCAGGTGTACCTATGCCCATGGCACTCTCGCCATACTCGTGCCTTCGGCACTGTTCCCGCAGATAACCCTGCTCGCACTTTCATGCAAGCATGAGGCGGCAGGATTATCTGCGGGAATGCTGCGCATTGTATGGCGAGAATGCCATGGGCATAAAATTAACCGCTCTGCCGGGATAGGCAGAGCGGTCGCGAAATACATATTATCTAGAAATTTGTGAGAGAATCATGAAAAAAACTATGGTTTAAATATAAACCTGAAATATGAACAAAGTATGACGTGAAAAAAAATATTCTGTAAATTTAGAGAATTCTGTTTTTTACGTCGTCATAATCCTTCTTGATACCCTCTGTAACGTCCGGTGTCAGGGCACTTACAACTATGATCAGAACAGTCGAAATAACAAAGGCCGGAATGATTGCATTAAAGCCTGTGAGTGTTTCAAGATCAGTCATCTCACCGTTATCCCTGAACACAGCAAAAAATCTCCAGAAAAGCGAAACAAGGGTTCCTGAGATAACGCCTGCCGCCGCCCCATATTTATTCATTCGTTTAAAATACAGTGAAAGCATTGTACAAGGTCCGAAAGCCGAACCGACACATATGAATGATGTTTCGATGACAACCATCGGATCTAAATCGATAAAGGTAAGTCCAAATACAACCGCCGAAACAAACAGGAGAATTATACGCAGTGCCTTAAGGTTCTTCTTTATCTTGTATTTTCTGAGCAGTCTCGGTCGTATCAGGCTGCAGTAAATGATAACTGATGAATTATGTATCTCACTGACGATCATGGACAGAAGCGATGCAAGCATACCAGCCAGTATGACTCCTCCCGCGATCCTGTAGCCCATATCCATCTTAACAAGCTTATTTACAGCCTTTGAGACAAACAGATGATTGTTACCGTCCTTAAGTATCATCGGGTACAGAAATGCCCTGTACAGAACTCCGCATACTACCGTAAAGAACAGTGCAAGAAGTGTAAAGAGAATGGCTGCTCTACCGCCATGCTTTGCAGTTCTGGCCTTTCCGATGGAGAGAAATCTTACCATAAGACCCGGAAGTCCCATGATGATGAAGCCCCACGAAAGCTGGTTTGATATATCCGCCGGACTGATCTTTTCTCCGCCTGTTCTGAACAGATCAAGATATCTGCTGACGCCTCCGACAACACGGCTGTTCATGATGGATACGATCAATTCGTCAGCCTTAAATATGAACAGAGTAACAACCGGCAGAGCAAGAAGAGCCGCTATTATGATTCCGCCATTGATCTTGTCCATTTTAACGGATCCGATATATCCCGAAAGCATAACAAAGCCCATAACCACTATTACAGTAACCGCGCTCGTGATGATCGTTTTCATTCCTGTAAGATCGGCTATTATCAGTGAAATAAACCTTATAACGGCGGCTGCCATGATAAGATCGAACACTATATTTATAACCGCTGCCGTAACCGGAAGAAATTCTCCTCTTCCGAATCTTCTGTCATAGTAATCCGGCAACGTATAGACATTCTGATATTTTAACGAATATCTCATCATTCGGAACGACATAAGATACCAGATCAGCATGGTTCCGATAAAGAGCCCTGCGATAATCCATGCCTTCCCGAGTCCCGAAAGATAAACTCCCGACGGAATCATTATAAATATAAAAAAGCCCAGTTCGGAAATCTGACCCGAAAGTCCAACCTCCGCAGAACCGGACACCCTGGCTCCGATACAGAATTCATTCAGTGTATGCACCCTTCTGAAGCCAAGCGCACCGACAACGAAGAGCACTGTCAAATATACGATTACAGATATTAAAACCTCAGTCATATTGTCGGAACATACTCCTTTTTTTTCAGCTACAGACTATATCTCCCCGTCACCGGTCTCGATTACCAGAAGATAACCCGCCTGTAACGAAATAAGTCCTTTTTCTTCAACCAGCTCATTGGAAATCCCACGGCTGCTGCCCTGATACAGATTTAAATCATCGGCATTATATTTAAACCCCTTTATCGTAATCCCCTCAGCTTTATCACCAAGCGGTATAAGGGAAATATAATCATAATTTTCCTCAGCCTTTGTAAAAGGAATCTCATACGGTCCCCTGAAAAGCCTTATTCGGCTGTTTATATCCAGTATCTCAGCCAAAACACCGGCATCGCAGGCTATCTTCAGAAGTGATATATTTGCCATCATATGATCAGGTCTGTTGCCTGTCGCACCCAGGATAGTGATATGACCATCCTTTTCCCCGCTGCCGTCTTTATTAAAAGTATTATCATGCGACACATCCACTGCATTTTCAGCCTCGCTGTGATCGATCATATTTACAGCATGGGTTATGGCAGCCTCGCCATCGGTAAAATCCTTGACCCTGTCAAAAAAGATGATATTTTCATCCCTGTATCTCTCCAGTACCACTTTATCAACAGAATCATAATCGCCCATAACAATGTCAGGCCTTATCTCTGCCTTATCCAGAGCCTCCAGCCCTTTATCAGCCGCTATTACCACCGGTTCTCCCGATTTAGTGTATATTTCCTTAAGCTGGGAGATATTTACATCTCCTCCGAGTACCGCAAGAATACTTTTTCTCATACTTCATCCATGATTCTTTTAAAATCAGCTATATTCTTCTCAATATCATTTTTAAATATGGCTGAACCGGCTACGATCACATTTGCTCCCGCATCCAGAACTCTTTTAAGATTGTCCAGACCGATTCCTCCGTCAACCTCAATATTGCACTCAGGATTTCTGGCATCTACCAGTCTTCTGGCCTCTCTGATCCTTTCATAGCTTTCCTCTATAAAGCTCTGACCTCCGAAGCCCGGTTCAACGCTCATAACGAGCACCATATCAAGCTCATCTATTATATCCTCCAGCACACTTACCGGAGTTGCCGGCTTCAGTGCCACTCCGACTGCCATGCCCGCATCTTTAATGAGTCTTATCGTTCCCTTCACATCATCCGTACTTTCGTAATGGATCGTCAGTATATCTGCACCAACCTCTTTAAAGACATCAACATATCTTTCCGGTTTGTGTATCATAAGATGCACATCAAGGATCGTATCGCCTGCAGCCTTTTTTACATAGCTGATGACCGGCGGTCCAAATGAGATGTTAGGCACAAAAAGCCCATCCATAACATCAACATGAATATAGTCCGTACCGGCAGAAACCACTCTCTTTATACTGTTCTCAACATTACCAAAATCTATCGAAAGCATTGATGGTGATAGATAATTCATTACCATTTCCTCCTGGAGCCGAGCTCCGCAAAAAGAATCTTATAATTCTCGTATCTGTTTATATTTATCTCGCCTGTTTCCAGAACCTGCTTGACCATACAGTCAGGTTCATTTATATGATTGCAGCCGTCAAATCTGCATTTGCCCTCGAAAGGTACCATTTCCGGATAATACATCTTCAGCTCTTCAGGCTCGATCTCCGGCAGCATAAGTGACGAAAAGCCCGGTGTATCCATGATAAAGGTATCTTCATCCACTCTCATCAGCTCAGAATGCCTGGTTGTATTTTTTCCTCTGGCAATCTTCTCACTCAGTGAACCCGTTTCAGCCATGGCATGCGGAATAAGTGCATTTATCATTGATGACTTGCCCACTCCCGACGGTCCCGCCAGAATGGATGTCTTACCCTTCAGCCTGCCTTTCAGTTCTTCTATACCTCTGTTCTCCTTTACAGAGGTTATCATAACCTGATAGCCCGCCGAACGATACATCTCAAGAAGCCCTTCCGCTTCACCGTCACCGGCAATATCCTCTTTATTGAAGCATATCAGCGTATCCACCTGCTGGTATTCCATCAGTATAAGAAATCTGTCAAGAAGACTCGTGCTCGGCCGCGGTTTTGACAGTGCAAAAATTATAACCGCCTGGTCAGCATTTGCAGCCGCCGGGCGGATAAGTTGGTTTTTTCTGTCAAATATGATATCGATATTTCCGATACTTTTTTCGCTGTCAAGTATACTTATCTCGCAGTCATCACCCACGAGCGGCTTGATCTTCTTGTTGCGGAAGATACCCTTCGCTTTACATTCATATATTATATTATCATCGGCGGCCACATAATAGAAGCCGCCGATGCCTTTAAGTATCTTGCCTTTCAATAGCCTTCTCCCGTTTACTCGGTAGTATAGGTTACATTCTTGACACTGCCTGTATCAAACATGCTTGTTATCTCATTTCCGGCAGTATCATTTATCATTATGAGCACGCTTCCTTCATTTGTCTCCAGACCGTTAAATGTCTGTTCAACACTAAATGGGAATGAAGCAGCTGTGAGGTCCTGATCAACAATAGTATGCTTCTCATTACCATCATCAAATACAACAACAATATGGATAGTTCCGCCCGACTCCTGGATATAGTTGCTTACAACTCCACCATCATACGGAGTGATCTGTCCGCTGATAGCAGCAGAGAAGGTCTTAACGGCTCTTCCTGAGCTGACTGTAAATCCTATAGGAGTTCCTTCCGGAACACTTGCGCTGATATCAACGGCCTGACTGATAACCTTTCCTTCAGGAACAGTATCACTAGGCTCACGCTTAACCTCGCCAACAGCAAGCTTGAGTGACTCAAGAGTACTTACGGCCGCCTCCTCTGTGAGGTCTCTGAGATCTGGCACCTGAACCTCCTTAGGTCCGTTACTTACTATTATCTTGATCGTACTTCCCGATGCTGCGCCTGAACCTGCTTCAGGATCGGTTCCGATAACATAATTCTTCTCAACACTCTCACTGAGTTCATAGCTGTGTGTAGTATTAAAGCCTGCATCAGTAAGGATTGTATCAGCCTCTTCAACAGACCTTCCGGCAACATCCGGAACCGGTATCTCCGCAGCCCCGAGACTGACTGTAATAACAACCTCCGAAGAAGGGTCGATCTCGTCCAGCTCCTGAACACTCTGCTTTATTACATATTTCTCAGGCACATTATCATCATTGACTCTCTCAACTCTGACATTTATAAAGCCTGCCTTTTCAAGCTGATCCTTTGCAGCAGATTCACTGAGGCCTTCAACATTGATCATCTTCTTCTTAACCGCCTCTGTAGTTTCAGAGGTTGTTTCAGTCGACTCTGTTGTAGCTTCTGTGGTATCTGAGCCTGTTGTATCAGAGCCTGTATTTTCAGTAGATATATTCTCCGTTGTGGCGGTTGTAGGCTTCTGTGTTGTAGCCTTATCGTCACTTCCCTTACCGAACTTGAACCATCCGAGAACATTTCCGATAAGAATGAAGAGTATGACTGCAATTATTACGGCAGCAGCTATTCCCGCTATCATAACAACCTTTTCAAGCTTTGGATCTACACCGCCCTCATCATCTTCTTCCTCAGGCTGAACATATTCAGGTTCCTGATCGTACTCATCGTAATCATCGTCAACCTTCTTAATGCTTTTCTTCTTTGCAGGGGTTTCAGGAACATCATAATACGAATCGTCATCCTCCTGCATAAGCTGGTCAAGCCTGGTTCTGTTAACCTGCGGAACCGATGACTGCACACCATGTCCGGCATACTGCTGATGCTGACTCGGACCGGCGTTCTGATACTGCATGCCGTTGTCAACACTCTTGAGACCGCTTTCTCTTTTTATTGCCTGAATATCATTCTCTGTGAATTCTCTTGTAGGCGAGTTTGTCACAACCGAAGGTGCAACTATTATATCTATATTTGGATTGTTCTTTACTCTGTTAAGATCTGCGATAAGTGCATTTGCAGTAAGATATCTTCTCTCCGGCTTCTTCTGAACAGCCTTCATGATGACCTTCTCAAGGCTCGAATAAATATCCGGATAAAGCCTTGTAGGAGGGATAATATCATTCTGAATATGCATGAGTGCTATGGAAACGTTTGTATCGCCTTCAAAAGGAACACGTCCGGTAACCATCTCATACATAGTTATACCGAGAGAATAAATATCACTTCTCTCATCGCTGTAGCCGCCTCTTGCCTGTTCAGGGGAGATGTAATGAACACTTCCCATATTTGTCGTAGACATTGTATTTGAGGTTGCGGCCTTGGCGATACCAAAGTCTGTCACCTTAAGACTTCCGTTACTTCCAACGATAATATTCTGCGGCTTAATATCCCTGTGGATAACATGGTTTTCATGCGCAGCGGCAAGACCTGATGCAATCTGTATCGAAAAATCGATAGCAGTATTCATATCAAGTCTTCCCTTCTGTCTGATGTAATCCTTAAGTGTTATTCCTTCAACAAGCTCCATAACGATGAAGTACTTTCCATCGTCTTCGCATACATCATATACATTTACAATATTAGGATGTGAAAGTGCAGCCGATGCCTGAGCCTCAACTCTGAATTTTGAAACAAAATTCATATCGTTGCTGAACTCTGACTTAAGGACCTTAAGTGCGACCGATCTCTGAAGTCTCAGATCCTTTGCTTTATAAACAGTGGACATTCCGCCTGTTCCAACAACCTCAACAATCTCATATCTATCATCAAGTATTAATCCCGGATTTAGCATTTTTACACCTCTCGCTATACAGAAACGACAACAACCGAAATATTGTCATTTCCACCATAGTAATTCGCTCTGCTTATCAGAGAGTCAACTATTCTTTCAATATCACCATCTTCTGAAACGATATCCCTGATCTCATCATCCTCAACCATGTTTGAAAGCCCGTCGGAACAAAGCAGGATACGGCTGTTCTTCTTAAGCGTTATCTGAAAGAAATCAGGCATCGCTTCATCTCTCGACCCCATGGCTCTCGTTATGATATTTTTCTCAGGATGATTTCTGCCCTTGTTACGATCAAGCTGTCCGTTTCTTATCAGTTCTTCAACAAGAGAATGATCCATCGTTATCTGATTTATATCATCATCTATGACATATAATCTGCTGTCACCTATATTTCCGACGTATAGTTCCGACCCGATCACAACTGCAGCGACCATTGTCGTACCCATGCCGTTTTTATATTTATCCTTTTCCGCTTCCTTATAAACCTCGTTACTGGCGTAAATAAAAGCTCTCTTCAAGAGAGAAATCGGATTTTTGACAGTTGATTTCTTGACAAAATCAACAACAAGACGTATTGCATACTGTGAGGCAAAGTCTCCTGCCGCATGGCCACCCATGCCGTCGGCAACTATATATAGATTTGGTAAAGGACCTATCGGAGAATCCGATAGATATATACTATCCTGATTACTGCTCCTTTTCAGGCCGGTATCAGTTCTTCCAAATGATGTCATCAAAAACTCCTTAGTTATCTGTCTGGTACAGCTGATCTTCAGTCATTTTATCTGGGGCAGCCGTACTTGAATACTTTCTTCTAAGCTGACCACAGGCAGCGTCAATATCACTGCCCATACCTCTCCTAATAGTAACATTTATTCGATATTTTTCAAGTGTATTTTTAAATTTATCAACCCTTGAAGCGTCGCTCGCTTTATAATTTCTCTCTTCAACAGGATTTACCGGTATGAGATTTACGTGAGCATTCAGTCCCCTTATCAGAGCTGCAAGCCTTTTCGCATGTTCTTCACTGTCATTAACGCCGCTAACAAGACTGTACTCAAAGGTCAGTCTTCTGCCTGTTTTTTCAAAATAGTAGCTGCAGGCCTCCAGAGTTTCTCTGATACTGAACCTCTCGGCAACAGGCATAAGAGCCCTTCTCTCCTCATCGGTCGTTGCATGAAGCGAAAGAGCAAAGGTAAAATTCCTCTGTTCATCCGCAAGACGTCTGATGTTAGGTACGATTCCGCAGCTCGAAACGGTTATATTTCTTTCACTGATATTATAGCCATCTTCATTCGTTATCAGATCGATAAATCTGATCAGATTATCATAATTATCAAGAGGCTCGCCGGTTCCCATAACAACTATATTCGATACTCTCTCACCTGTGCTTCTGACAGCATGATAAACCTGAGCCAGCATCTCAGACGGTTCAAGGTTTCTGATAAGACCGCCTATGGTTGATGCGCAGAAACGGCATCCCATCCTGCATCCGGCCTGAGAGGATATGCATACCGAATTGCCATGCTTATATCTCATAAATACAGTTTCGATCATCTGGCCGTCGTGCATCCTGAGGAGATACTTAATGGTACCATCCTTCTTTGAAACAAGCTTTGTTTCCTCTGTTACGGGAAGAATGTCCTTACCAAGTGCCGCGCGCATATCCTTCGGGAGATTAAGCATCTCATCAGTGTTTAAGACAAGCTTCCTATGCATCCAGTCAAAAAGCTGTTTTGCCCGGAACGCAGGATAACCCTGAGTTTTAATATATTCAGTTAATTCTGACAATGTCATTGATGCTATATCCATCAGTTAACGCCTTTCATATCTCAGCTTATCCCACACGCTGTATAACCGCATAATAAAAGCCGTCCGTATCGTCGACGCCCTGAACAAACAGCTTTTCGTCGAGAAGCTTCAGTTCATCCTTAGGAGCCTTTCCTATAAGCCAGCGCGTGGTCTCTTCATTCTCAGCAGGATTGATCGTGCAGGTTGAGAACAGCAGCTTTCCGCCTTTTTTCACGTACCGAACCGCATTCAGAAGTATCTCCTGAGACAGCTTTGTAAGAGAATCCATATCCTCCGGCTGAAGTCTGTATTTGATATCGGATTTTCTTCCGATAACCCCGAGTCCGGAGCAAGGAACATCCGCAATAACTATATCAAAGCCATCTTCCAGTTTCTCATCAAAAACTGTGGCGTCTGCCTTTTCAACCGATATATTGTCCAGCTTCAGCCTTTTTATATTCTCCTCTATTTTCTCTGTTTTTTCATCCGAAACATCTCTGGAAATAACCTCGCCGGTTCCCTCCATCAGTTCTGCCGCATATGTACTCTTTCCTCCCGGAGCAGCACACAGATCGAGTATTCTCATATTTTTCTCTATTCCTGCCGCCTCGATCGCACGCATAGAGCTTTCTGCCTGAACAGAAAACAGTCCGTCCTTATAGCCGGGAACTCTTCTTACAAAGTCAATATTATCTATCAGGAGGGCCGAAGCACTGTAGTTTCCTTCTGTTACTGATATGCCCTTTTCCTTCAGTTTTTCAATAAGCTCTTCCTTTTTAACCAGGGTTCTGTTATATCTTATAGTCAGTTTTCTCCGGATAAATGATGCCAGAAGAATCTGTTCAGCCTTCTCTTCCCCGAAGGTTTTTACGAAGAAATCCGCCAGCCACAGAGGTGCGGAGTATTTCTCAGCGAGGCTGTCCAGCCCAAATATCATTGATATTCTTTCAAGTCTCGCCTTTGCCAAGTCTTTGCTAATTTCTGAAGAGCCATCCTTTGCAGCATCTGATTTATTATCGCCAAAACCTCTTCCATTATTATCAGCGCCGGAAGTATTATCATAATAACGATTTTCCGTAAGCTTTCTGTCAACATTTCTGAGAATAGCGTTTACAAAGCCCGAAAGCTTCATCATATTGTGTGCCTTGGTCATATTTACGCATTCACTTATAGTCGCCCTCGCCGGAACCGAATCCATAAACAGCATCTCGTGTATTCCGAGACGGAGTATATTTCTTATAACAGGGCGCAGTTTAGAGACCGGAGTTTTCGAAAAAGCCCCGATAATAGTATCCAGCGAAAGCATATATTCGCATATTCCCTCAGTTTCTCTGGTAATAAAGCTCCTGTCCTTCTTGTCGGAAAACTGAATCTTCCGAAGTGCCTTATCCAGTGCATCGCTCAGAAAAGCCTTATTCTGTTCCATATCAATCAGGATATCAAGAACGATATCTCTGTTTTTGTCCGATCTTTCTTTTTTCTTTATATCAGGCATAATCTTCTATTTACCGCCTATTCCGAAAATACGATCACTCGCCAAGCATCATACCGCACTCAACCTTGTTTCCGTTAAGAAATGCAGCCGTATCCATCTTTTTTTTGCCCTCAGGCTGTACAGAAAGTATCCTGAGTGCACCGGTTCCGCATTTAACGGTAAAGTGTTTCTTGGTTCTGTCGATTATCATTCCCGGTACGATCGTCTTTTCATCTGTTTCGCCGGAAATATCTGTACCGGGCAAAGCCGAGCTGCCCGAAACCTCATCATCAGCCAGGGCTTCAGCCTTATAAATCTTCAGATTCTTCCCCTGAAAGCCTGTAACCGCACATGGCCAGGGCTGAAGTCCACGGATAAGTCTTTCTATTTTTTCCGCAGGATCATTCCAGTCGATATCGCCCATCTCTTTCTTAAGCATGACAGCATAGCTGCTCTCA
Source organism: uncultured Lachnospiraceae bacterium (assembly GCA_946544235.1). Classification (GTDB taxonomy): domain Bacteria; phylum Bacillota; class Clostridia; order Lachnospirales; family Lachnospiraceae; genus Eubacterium_Q. Next base: position 107,725 of record CAMNMC010000105.1, read on the forward strand.
GCATCATCCTGAGGTGTTCTTTCATAATCTCCCGAAAAGATTTTCTCCATGGTACTGATTATAAGCTCTGCGCCGATTTCTGTAAGTCTGGCACGAAGCTCTTCCGACGTCTCGTCCTTTCCGATAGGAGTAACAGACTTTTCTATCATATCTCCGGTATCAAGTCCTTTAGCCATAAACATGGTGGTGACACCGGTTTCTTTTTCACCATTTATTACACACCATTCAATCGGCGCTGCTCCCCTGTATTTCGGAAGAAGCGATGCATGAATGTTAACACATCCATACCTTGGTATATTCAAAATATCCTCAGGAAGTATCTGTCCGTAGGCAGCAACCACTATCATATCCGGATCCAGTTCTTTAATAATCTGAACATTTTCAGCCTCTCTCAGCTTCACAGGCTGAAATACCGGAATATCATATTTTAAAGCACATTCCTTTACCGGTGAAGGAACCGGTTTTCCGCTTCGCCCCTTCATCTTATCCGGCTGGGTAAAACATGCCGTGACATTATATCCTTCTCTCACGATTGCTTCGAGAGAACTCTCCGCAAATTCAGGAGTACCCATATATACGATCTTAATATCTTTTTTATCCATCATGTCTTCCTTCTAAATTATCTCTAATATTTCATTTTTCCGAATCCGTATCAGCCTCTGCCGCAGCTTCCTCGTCGGTTTCTTCCGCCTCATCCTCATCAATTATCGGAGGAAGATCAACTCTGTGAAGAGTTCCCTCATGAACGATATCCTTATAAAGCTTTCCATCAAGATGATCAAGTTCATGGCATATACATCTTGCCAGAAGACCCTCACCTTCAACCGTTATTTCTTCCATATTTTCGTTAAGTGCCTTGCAGATGACATGCATAGGTCTTGTTACCTCGCCCGAAAGTCCCGGAAGGCTGAGACAACCCTCTTCTCCGGTCTGCTCGCCATCACTCTCTATTATTTCCGGATTGATCAGAACAAGCGGATTATCATCCATAACATCTATGACTACTATTCTTTTCAGCACACCGACCTGAGGTGCCGCAAGACCGACTCCGTTTGATTCATACATGGTATCAAACATGTCATCAATAAGCATAAGCGTCCTTGCATTCATTTTTGTTACAGGTTTGCATACCTTCCTCAGTATTTCATCTCCGTCTACTCTTATATTTCTGATAGCCATTTCTTTACATCCTTTCTTTTACCTGATCGATCATACCACATTCATCGGATCCATATCATACTGCACTTCGACATCGGAATCACTGTATTTCTTTTTAAATACCTTTTCCGACAGTTCCATCACAGAAGTCAGTTTATCATATTTTTCATCACGTGCATAGATTACTCTTCGATAGCTTTCGTTAATTCTTCCAATATATGCTGGGCTCGGACCTGTAACAGTTTCTTCCGATTTTTCTTTAAAATACTCCTTCACAACAGCTGCAATATCCTCGGCAGCCCTGTCAGCAAGCTCTTCATCCTTTGAGGTCACAAGTATACCCAGCATATGTGCTGCAGGAGGATAGTTCATAAGCTTCCTGTACATCATCTCCTGCTTATAAAAGCCTTCATAATCCTGATCCGCCGCAGAACATACTGTATAATGTTCTGGCTGATAGGTCTGTATAACAACATGGCCTGCCTTCTCACCTCTGCCCGCACGGCCCGCAGCCTGCGTCAGAAGGTCGAAGGTTCTCTCAGCCGAAAGATAATCATTATCAAAGAGACTGAGGTCAGCCAGAATGATCCCGACAACCGTTACATTTCCGAAATCATGACCCTTTACAATCATCTGTGTACCTATCAAGCAGTCTGCTTTATGAGCTTTGAAGCTCTCTATGATCTTCGCATGAGCATCCTTGGTCGATGTTGTATCCTTATCCATCCTTATCGTCCTTATTTCAGGAAACAGACTCTTTACGGCAGCTTCAACCTTTTCGGTACCTGTACCATAGCCTCCTATCATTCCCGATCCGCAGGAAGGACACTTCGCCGGCATCTCCGTCTGATAACCGCAGTAATGGCACATAAGCTTTGTCTTGCCATGTAGGGCAAGTGCCACATCACATTTCGGGCATTTTATGGCTTTTCCGCAGCTTCTGCAGGAAACAAAGCTGTTGAAACCGCGTCTGTTGATGAAGAGCATCACCTGCTCTCCCTCATCAAAAGCATTCTTCATCCTTGCATAAAGCTCTCTGGAAATAATACTTCTGTTGCCTTCTCTAAGTTCATTTCTGAGATCTACTATATGTGTTTCAGCCATGGCACGTCCCATGACTCTGTCAGGAAGCTGCCACAGCTTATATTCACCGGTTTCAGCTTTATAGAAGCTGTCAATGGATGGTGTAGCCGAGCCCAGAACGACTGCGGCCCCTTCGAGTTCTGCCCTTTTTATCGCAGTCTCTCTTGCATGATATTTCGGAGTCGTTTCACTTTTATATGCATTATCATGCTCTTCATCTATTATGATCAGGCCCAGATTTTTATACGGTGCAAAAAGAGCCGAACGCGGTCCTATGATAAGATCCGTTTCACCTTTTCTGGCTCTTTCAAATTCAGTATATTTTTCACCCTTACTGAGTCTCGAATTGATTATCGATATTCTGTTTCCGAATGCCGTTTCAAATCTTTCCACGGTCTGAAGCGTAAGCGCGATCTCAGGAATAAGGACTATAGCTGTTTTACCGTTTCTTACAGCTTCCTTGACAAGTTCAATATAAACCTCAGTCTTTCCACTTCCGGTAACACCATGGAGCAGATATTTTTCTCTCCTGCCCGCCTCAAAATCCCGTCTGAAATCAGAAATGATATCCAGCTGGTCTCTGTTTAAATCTATAGCATTATGCTTATCGGAGAGAATATTTTTCACATCAGTCTGAATCGATTCCGGATCATTCTCCCCTGTTACTGATTTATCAGTTTTTGCGGTGCCTCTTCTTTTAACCTTCTCCTTAACCGGAGTTACGGTCTTAAGTGCAGCGATCATGGTAGAGCCGTAGTACTCCTTCATCCATCCGGCAAGCTCGATAAGTCTCGTCTCTATGGAAAGCTGTTTTCCGGATACCTCTTTTATCTCCTTGATCTTATCCTCATCCCACTGAGCTGTATCCGATATTCCGACCACATAGCCCTGGCGAAGCGTATTTCCTCTTCCGAAAGGGATCATGACAGGCGTTCCGATATTCACTTTTTCCTTAATCTCGTCAGGTATCCTGTATTGAAATACCCTGTCGACCTTCTCATGCGATATGTCTATTATGACATCCGCGTATACTGCTCCCATTTCGTATCTCCCGTTCCATACTTTAGTTTCCGGCTCCAGCCGCAAATATGCTCAGTACGAAAGACAGGCGGACCTGTAAGCCCGCCTGAAAAACCTTTAAATACTTATCAGATGATCCTAGTCATCTTCTCCGACTATCTTAACCTTGCCCTGATATAATTCCTCAACAGCT
>CAMNMC010000106.1 GCA_946544235.1 uncultured Lachnospiraceae bacterium
GACATACCTACCGCAAGTAAAGGTCCTACGATCGTATTTGACACATATATTCCTGAAGAAAAATACTGTGCAGCTTCCTTCTTCACCAGAGCCTTCATAACTGACTGCTCTGCCATAGCCTCGAGGTGATATTCCCTGTGCCGCGTCACAGTTCGCAGCCGTGAGGAAAGCCTGAAGAAATTCTTTCCGATCACAAAGCTCGTCAATCCCAGGATTACAATCGATATTAAAAAATATATCAGAATCACAGCAAAATCATGTTTCAGCAGAGCCTTGCCGAGGATTCGTACAGGCGCACATCTGTCTTCCAGTGAATTGATCGCCTTCCCTGCAGCGACAGACATTTTCGCCTTCAGACGTTCTTCTTCAAGCTTCTTCTGTTTACGTCTCTCTTTCTTAGTCAGTTTTTTATCTGTTTTACCGGCGTCATCACTGTTTACATTATTATTTTCACCGTTGATAACGGTTTCTGTCTTGTTCCCGGTTTCGCCGCCGGTCATCGTATTTGTTGACATTGCAGCTGACAAGATGAACATTCCGATTACTAAAGTTATGACCAGCAAAACCTCTGCCAGAACCTTGTGACGGAATCTGGATATTATCGCTGCGAAAAGTATTCCAACCCAGGCAGAAATCGCTGCCGGAAGGATTGGCAGTATAAAAATAGCCGGGAGTATTCCAACATAGAATAAAGCTCCGGCACCTGTATCGACTCCGCAAAGGATCATACTCGGCAGTACAACCAGTGTAGTGACTATCAAGCCTTCCACATACAGTCTGACCATTCGCGCCGCTGCCACATGTGTTCCTCTGACCGGCAGGCCGGACAGAAGGTCCAGATCCTTCTCCCTGTAGATAAGCGATTTTGATTTAAACGCACCCAGCCCCAGCTGCAGCAGAAATGCCAGCAGTAAGAATACCATAGGTATCTTATCCGCAAGCCCGATGTACGCGAGACCATACGCTGTCGAAAGCATATATCCCATCAGCATGAGTCCCACAAAGAAAAGCGCGATCAGAAGCGCCTTCTTCTTTTTCTTTTCTTTTTTATCTCTGGTATGTCGGTATGTATTCAGCCCGAACAGATTGACCAGCTCGAGCTTCGCCAATACTCTAAACTCACTCATTCAACCGTCTCCATAAAGAGCTCTTCCAGCGAAGCGCCTTCCTTCACAACATCCTCCATTCGTCCGTTCGCAATCAGGCGTCCGTCACGAATGATTGCAACCTTATTGCAGAGCTTCTCAGCCACCTCCAGAACATGTGTGGAGAAAAATATGGCACAGCCATCTGCCGTCATCTCTTTCATGATTTCCTTCAGGATAAATGCAGCCTTCGGATCAAGTCCCACAAAAGGCTCATCCATTATCAGGAGCTTCGGCTTGTGGAGCAGCGCGGAGATTATCACCAGCTTCTGCTTCATTCCGTGAGAATACGACGACACAAGATCCCCGAGTGAACCCGTTATCTCAAAACGGTCTGCATAATCTGATATGATACTCTCACGATCCGCTGCAGGCACTCTGAAGATATCCGCAATCATCTGCAGATACTGTATTCCCGTCAGAAACTCATAGATATCCGGATTGTCCGGAATATAAGCTATCCTTCTCTTCACCTCGACAGGGTCCTTCTTAAGGTCGATTCCGTCGATCAGCACCTCTCCCCTGTCAAACTCGTGAATGCCCGTAATAGCCTTCAGAAGAGTTGTTTTTCCGGCTCCGTTATGACCGATGAAGGCATAGATATCCCCCGGTTCAACATGAAGCGAGATATCGGTAACGCCCTTGTCGGTGCCCTTATAATGTTTGTCAAGATTATTAATTACAAGCATCCTGATTTCCTCTATTTTAATCACATGTACGATGTATTTTACAAAACCAACTGCCTATTCATGCAGTTAAGTATTATTTGTGACTCACTACAGTTTCCGTCTGTTAAATATACACAAACTCAGCACTAAACTCAGCAAAGCGAACTCGCCCGCAAATACAGCCGGTATGATATAATCACCAACCGCTGCCTTGCCGTCCAATATCGCACCGGCTTCGATCAGTCTCAAAGGTGCGTAATCCTTAACAACAGGGAGCATGCTGAGTACGTAGCAGATTACAAATACAAGTGCCACTCCGCCCAGAACCATGCTTCCCGAGCTGCTCATCGTTGAGAAAAGCATCACCGCGAAGATCATCATCAGTCCGAAGATGTACCAGAACAGAGCCGCCATCTCTATATGATAAACCACATTATTATCCCAGTAATACTCGTTGTAGCCGTAGGTGATTCCGTAACACATCCAGAAGAAGGCCGACCAAAGAATTATCATTATGATCAGTTTCGAAAGAATAACCTTACTTCTTCTGAGCCCCTTCGTGAGGGTAAGTATCATCGTGCCTGACTGGATTTCCTTCGTTAGAATACTGCAGAACATTATCAGAAATGCGATAAGTCCCATAGGCATATTTTTATAGAACTGCCCCCAGGAAACGGATGCGTCAGCCTTGATATTCTTTATAACGAAGCCCTCCTCCGCCATCTGGTCCGCCAGCTGCTCCATCAGCCACGGAGTAAGCTTGGTGATGAGCGGATTCATAAGTCCCAGAATGACAAATACAGCCGCAAGTATGAAGAGCCTGCCCGAACGGTACTGCTCCATTATTTCTTTTTTGATAACTGCATTAAAGCTTCTCATTCTCCCGTCACCTCCAGAAAGATATCTTCAAGAGACGGCTCGATCAGTTCCATCTTATTTACCTTGATCTTATTGTCAGCTATAAAATACACAAGTTCTGTATAATCGCCCTTGGTGGTGTCGAAGATGAATTCTCGTGATGATCCGATTTCTGTAACTGCATTTTTACTAATCTTGTCACCTGCAGCATCTGTACTCTTTTCTTCGATTCTATTAATAAATACCGCATCACCGAATCGCTTCACCAGTTTCTCCGCAACTTCATCCGTCATACCGTCATGACTCACGTGATAATTACTGGTGCGGTTCTGCTCGCGTATTTCCTCCATCTTTCCGGAAAGCTTAATCGTTCCTTCGGAAAGAAATGCTATATCTGTACATATCCTTTCAACATCGCTGAGAATATGCGTTGAAAAAAGAACCGTCGTTTCATCCTTTACAGAGCTGAGAATATCCAGGATATCCTTTCTTCCCACAGGATCGAGTGCAGAAGTCGGCTCGTCACAGATAAGAAGCTTCGGTCGACCGAGAAGTGCCTGCGCGATACCAAGTCTCTGTTTCATTCCTCTTGAATATCCCTTGATACGGTGTTTCTCCTTGCCAAGTCCGACCTTGTCCAGAAGCTCATCGCTTCGATCTTTTATCTCTTTAGACGACAGCCCTGTTATCTGTCCGCAGAACCGGAGATACTCCCTGGCATTCATGTATGAATAAAACTCCGGAACATCCGGCAGATATCCGATATATCTGTTAGTTGGCGTATCACCGAAATGCACCTTCTCGCCCGATACAAGTATTTCTCCCTCGTCCGCCGCAAGAAGTCCCAGAACTATCTTCATGGTCGTGGTCTTGCCTGCGCCATTCCTGCCGCAGAAGCCGTAAATACTATGCTCCGGCACTGTAAGATCAAGTCCCTTCAGGACCTCTTTCTCTCCAAAATTCTTTTTTAATCCACTTATCTTTAACATCCCTACGCCTCTTCTTTACCGATAGAAAAATACAGTACCGGTCCGATGATCGTTATAAGCGAAACCACCAGCCAGAGTGCTCTGTTACCTCTCTTATAAGTCTTGTGACTAAGTATGTGTACATATGAAACCACCAGCAGCAGTATTTCAACTATTGCAAGCGGTATGATTATTGGTAAATATTCTTTAATGTCTCCCATGATTATTAATCCTCCGTTGTTTTTTGATGTCACAGCATCCTATCACGTCATGCTCTATAGTATGATCATTTCGACAGCACCTTCTTGTGCCAGCCCTTCTTATTGCATTTCGGACATCTCATGTGTTTCTTCCAGCCCATATGTGGTGCAAATACGATCCATTTCATGGACGGAACATATGTATGATTGCAATTCGGACACACATAATATCCGGCATCATGCTCGATCTTGAAGCTGCAGGCCGTTGTTATGCCGAACACCAGAATTGCAAGTCCTATAATCACCGACCTGAGCAGCCATGAGATGTCGGCCAGCACCGCTATGCCCATGAAAGCTCCCAGCGACAAAAAGCCCAAAATACAGATTATTATCTCGAAATTAAGAAGCTTCTTATTACTTATCTCTTCCTTCTTTCTCATCTCGAGAAGGTTTTCCTCAGCTATTTTCTGATATTCATCCACTTTGATCCTCTCCCCTGTCAGGAGCTCATTGACATTGATTCCCAGTATCTCGGACAGTTCAAGCATGAGACTTGCATCCGGAAGAGACTTTCCTGTTTCCCATTTTGAAATCGCTCTGTCGGTTATCCCGAGCTTTTCTGCAAGCGCCGCCTGAGTAAGTCCCTTCTCCTTTCTTTCAGTAGCTATAAATCTTCCGATCTTCTGCTGATCCATCTTGCTCCCTTCTGATATTCTGATGTATGGAACCTGTCCCTTACGAAGCATTTTTGCCTCAGGGCACCGTCCCTTCATCGTGGCTTCAGAATATCCCAAACCTTTAAAAATATCCACGAACTGACGGTTGAGTCATCCAAAACAGCTGTAAAATCCTCTCTCAACCAACGGTAGAATCACTTGAAAACAACGTATTTGCGTCAAATAAGTCGTTCTATCTCCTTCTTGATCACAGGATCATAGATATCATCCTTGTCCCGCTCCTCCTTCGAGAGCTCATCAAAAGGAACCAGAAGCGGATGAATACCCTTCACCTTATCTCTGCTCTCACCATAGATCCATCTGTTGATCAGATGATATCTGCACCATCTGTTATGCTCGATTATGCATATTTCCCTGATGTCAGCCTTGCCCTCATCGAGGAGCTTCTTCTCTATCCAGTAATGATCCGCACGGGCAAGATTTGACCCCTTAAGGAAACCGTCCAGTTCTGCCCATGCCTCACGCATCTCATTTTCGTAGTCGGACGGTGCATTTCTCTCCTCACTGCGGAGCTTGTAATCATAATTGAAGAGCATTCCCTGCCGCGACAGGATATCCTGCCTCAAGTATTCCTCGGTGAGAATATCTCTTATCTGCCCGAAGCTTATGACCTTCTTTCTGTATATTTCATCCAGACTTACACTTCTGTCGCTGTAATAATAAATATCTGCCTCAACCCTTCTGTGAAGAAGCTCCTGAAGAAGCTCTCGGTCTTCAAGCTTGGAAATGATTATCCTCGACATTTTACCGAGAATATCCATTCCGTCGATCGGATCTCCGTCATGAACGATAATGTCATCGCAGCCCTCAATCTCTCTTGCCTTCTTATTTATTTCCTGCAGAAAGCTTCTCTGGTGTTCCTGCGCGCCCCAGATATGATATTCGATATGCTGTTTTGAACTGTAAACATTATTTATGAAACCATATCTGAAAAGTGCCTCTCCGGCAGCACCGAAGTCGGTTATCGCGATTCTGTAAGTGCCCTCGTAGCTGCCCTTTTTTCTATTCGCCGCGTTGTCATCACCAACTGTACTAAACACGGTTCCATCAATCTCTATACCATCTGCAGCCCTGTCACTCACTGTATTATTCGAAACATTGTCAGTACTTACATTATCGATAATTTCATCGTAAATATCATGATCCTTCCAGAACTTCCGCGCCATCATCTCGTAGATGTTAAAATATTTCAGATGCGGATTGTCCAGCTTCTTCACAAGAAACGGATCTGTATGATTGAGCATCACATATATGTCCTTGCCCGACAGATTCTTTTGGCACCTGTTATATATTTCCAGATTCTTCATGTCATCCTCAAACATAAGGATATGATTCTTCGCCTTTTCGAGCTTCTCCGGATGCCTCTCAGGCTCGCCGAGATAACTGTGCTTCCAATAATCGGTAATAACCCTTGCCCAGTCCGGATTATCCGTATAAACTGCCGTAGAATCAGCGAAACGATTCGACACGATATGCTTCAGCGAATTATGAAGCGCCTCAAATACGGCAAACATCACATCCGCAACCACAAGGAAGGATGTGAACTTGGCAGCAAGCACGTAAACGTTGCTGATATCACTGTCAGGATTCATAAAATATAAGGCGATCGTAGCATAAACAGCCTCTAAGAAGCCCATGGTTCCATGCACAGTATCGCCTACAAAATGATAGCCGGCGACACCAAAAAGAAGCGGTACCCACGCCAGCCTGATTATCCATTTTCTTATCTTTGCCAAAACCCCGTCGTTCATATTTTTCCCCTTACACCATCACTGTTTTACAAACTCACGCAGTGATCATTAACCACACCAATTCCATCAAATCATCAACCTTATCATCCCTACCACCTGTCACTGCTTCAGCGCCACGACCAATTTCACCCTGTCATGTATACCGGTCTTATCATATATGCTGGAAATATAATTCTTAACCGTCCCCTCGGAGATGTACAGCTTATCGGCTATCTGTCTGTTAGACAGTCCCTCGACCATAAGCTCTGCAATTTCCTTCTCACGATCGGTAAGCTCACCATATACTGAATTCGCACGGAGACTGTCCTCGCCAATCGTCGGTGTAGAACCCGTTGTTCCGTTAACACTTACATTGCCTGCTCCGTTGCCTGCACGATTCATATTTTCCGCAACAAGCATGGTCAGTCGCTGCATAACCTTCTGATCCAGAACGGTCTGTCCTCCCATTATCTGGCTGACAGCACCGAGTATCGCATCCTTGCCGCTGTCCTTAAGAAGGTATCCATCCGCTCCGTTACTGATCGCATCGGTTATATTTTTATCATCATAGAAGGTTGTCAGAACCAGTATTTTCACAGTCGGATAAAGCTTATTTATATGACCGATCAGCTCGATGCCGCCCATACCCTTCATATTAAGGTCCACCAGAGCCATCTCGCACTCCTTGTCCTTAAGTATCTCGAGCGCCTCGTTTCCGTCGTGCGCCTTGCCGACGATCTCCATATTGTTAAGTGAAAGGATGATCTCAAGGCTGTCGAGCAGCATCGTTTCATCATCCACCAGAATAACCCTGTTCATATATCTAACCTCCGTATTATCCAACACTGAAGCCATCTTCCGACGAATCAGTTAATAAAGACCTAAACTAAAACATATAACATATTTTCGCTTCTCACTGCCAATAGCTGCCACCGTACTTATCACACAGGCAGTTCCACAAAGGCTCTGAAGCCCTCATCATTTACAAAGCCGGTCTTGCCGCCGCAGCGCTCTGCATAGGACACGATCTTCTTCACACCGAAGCCCTTCTCGATCCTCGCCTTACTGTTCGCCTCGCCGAAATCGCTCCGACCATTGTCCTTGACCTCAAGCTTTATATGCGCCGAATCTCCGGTCAGTATCACGACAAACTTTGTGGCTCCACCATGCTTAACGCCATTTGTCAGAAGCTCCTCAAGAACTCCCGTCAGAAACTCAGCATGCTCGCGCGGGATCTGTAATCCGTTCTTCCTCTCGTCATTTACATCATCGCGTCCGTTTTCGACATCATGCGTTCCTGCCCCCTGTATATCCGGCACATCGTAGATCCTGTCCACGTGCCTCTCTGTGTCCATCACAAAATCATCTATTATACCGTCCATGGCCGCCTTCAGATCGGAAACTGGCATGGTCCCCGCCTCATCATCAAGCGTCCTCACAGCTCTTCTGATTGACTCAAGGCTTCCCCTGATTCTCTCATTTGCGTCATTCATACGCTTCCTGGCCTCATCCGGCTTAACATCATAAAGCATATCCGCTGCATCCAGCGTCATTATTGCAGCCGTGATCGAATGGCCGACACTGTTATGTATATTTCTACTTATATTTTCTCTCTCAACAAGCCTTGCGTTCTTGTCTGCAAGATAATTCTGCTTCGTCAGCTCGCGGTTCAGCCTCTTCTCGTGCATCTCATTTAAGTTTGAATTCTGTATCCTCTGCCTCTCCAGAGCCGCACGTCTCTGCTGCCTTCTGACAAGCCCCTTCAGGATACGTACTATCATAACAGAGAAATATATAATTGACCCAAGCACGATCATCATAGCCACTTCCCTGCCGGAATGGCCTACACCGACAAGTCCGAGCAGATTTGCAATAAAGAAAAGCATCATTGCAATGTAAGCGGCAAACCAGGGCCTGAAGATGTCAAATACAGCAAAGACAAAATAGCCCGCAAAGCTTCCCGACAGCACGGAAAAGCCCCCGGCAAGCAGAAGCTTTAATACTTCCGCAGTCGTAAAGCTGCCTCTTTCCGCAAAAATATGCGCGCGTATACCTCCGGCTGCCCCCTCTTCGCTATCACTATCCGTTTCAGACAGTTCATCATCAACAAAAAAAGTGCTGTAGGTCAGTACCACCATGAGGGCTCCGGCCAACACAAGACACACAGCCGGGTATTTTGAGAAGAACAGTGCCAGCACGGCAAGTATCATGACTATGAAATTATTAATTATTCCAAATACCATTCTGCTCTTCCAATCGTATCAATCATCGCCGATCAATTCAAACAACATCCATAATCTGACGTTTCCGAACACTTCACCAAACGTCCTGTCAATCATTTTATTACGGATAAACAACTAACCCATCACGATTCTCTCAATCAGATTTTGATCACATATTTCTCATCATTACATCACAGAAATTGCTCGTATAATCTACGCTATAATGATTCCCCCGCCGAGCACGCATCCGTTCTCGTCATAGAAAACCGATGACTGGCCCGGGGTTGCTGCTCTTACAGGCTCATCGAAGGTTATCTTCACTCTCTCGTCATCTACCCTTGTAAGCGTTGCATCCGCGGGCTTATGGTGGTAGCGGATCTTCGCCTTACACCTTACTTCTTCGCCGGGCCTTACATCGTCTATTCCGAGGAAATTCAGTCTGTTGCAGATAACGTCAGTCTTAAAAAGTGCATCCTCCAGAGAAAGTACCACTTCATTGGTCTCTGCCTTGATCTCCTTAACAAATACCGGATGACCCATGGCTATTCCGAGGCCTTTTCTCTGACCAACAGTATAATGGATGATGCCCTTATGCTTTCCGAGTATTTCTCCCTGTTCATCAACGAAATTACCCTCGCCCGGCACCTCAGTCTCTGAATTATCTTCGATATATTCCGCATAATGACCGTCCGTTACAAAGCATATTTCCTGCGAATCAGCCTTATGTGCAACAGGAAGCCCTATTTTCTCGGCAATATTTCTGACCTGCTCTTTGGAAAGTCCTCCGAGAGGCATGACGGTCCTCGCCAGCTGCTCCTGCGTCAGTCTGTAAAGCATATAGGTCTGATCCTTCTCTGCATGGTCTGCAGTCTTAACCGTGTATCTGCCGTTATCAAGCTGCAGAACATGTGCATAATGACCGGTCGCAACATACTGTGCCTGCATCATGTCCGCCGTTGCAAGCATCTTGTCCCACTTGATATAACGGTTACATTCTACACAAGGATTTGGCGTAAGCCCTGCAATATAATCATTTATAAATTTCTTTATGACCTTTTCATTAAAGTCCGCAACACAGTTTTCCACATAATAAGGGATACCTATCATGTTTGAAACCGTCCTTGCATCATCTATTTCACAGCATCTGCTGTCCTTGCCGTCACCGCTCATCCAGACACGTAGAGTTACGCCGGACACCTCGTGCCCCGCCATCTTCAGTAAATATGCAGCTACCGCACTGTCCACACCTCCGGACATTCCAACTATTATTTTTGACATTTCTTTTCTATCTCCAAATCTTCCCGATTATTAACTCTCTCCCGACGCTGATTTCACATGCAGTATTTTCTCACTTTATTTCGCACATAAACACAGCCACAGACATTATAACACGTCTGTGGCTGCATAACCATTTTTTTATTCTGTTTCAAAATCTCTTTTGCCACGTCATACGACTGCGCAAAAGAACACTATACTTCATAAAATCCGATTGCAAGTTTCTCTTCAAATTCCGGTGTAGGGATCGGCCTGTCAAAGAGGAAGCCCTGAGCGTGGAAACAGTTGTTTTCACGAAGGATATTCAGCTGTTGTTCAGTCTCAACGCCCTCCACGATACATTCGATGCCCATCTCATTGGTCATCGCTATTACGTGTTTGAACATAACTGCACTGACACGGCCAAGCGAATCACCCTCTATCGGAAGGAAGCTTCTGTCGACCTTGATAACGTCCCATCTTATCTCCCTGATAAGATTGAGCGAAGAGAATCCGACTCCGAAATCATCCACCGATGCAAGGATTCCGACCTTCTGCAGTCCACTGACAAACTTCTTCAGATCATCAAATTCGACATCAATGGTTGTTTCCGTAAGCTCTATCTCGATACAGCTGTGAGGAACATTATGCCTGTCGATCGTCTTGAGCAGCTCTGTCAGGAAGTTTGTATTCATCATATGCTTGCGGGACATATTTACAGATATTCTGACAACCTTCTTACCGGCATTCAGCCATCTTCTGATATCTCTGCATACATGATCAAGCATATAGAAATCAAGCTTACAGATATCGCTTGTCTCTTCCAGCATAGGTATAAACTGTCCCGGACTGATCATCTTGCCGTCATGGAACCATCTGCAGAGCGCCTCCGCACCGATTATCTCACCGGTTCTGATATCAACCTTCGGCTGATAATATACACAGAACTCTTCGTTTCTGAGCGCAGCAGGGAACATCTGCTGAACCTTCATGGCGTTATCCCTGTCAGACAGTAAGCTGCTCTGATAGAATACTATCCTGTCCTTACCGCCGGTCTGAGCCGTACTTGAAGCAACAATGATCTTCTCCATGATCTCGCCCGGATTGTTGATCATGTTGTCCTCCGGAATCCTGTAAACACCGGCTGTGGTTGCTATATTTACTGACCTTTCGTTGGAAACATCATATACCACCTGCATCTCCGTCAGAGCCGTAAGTACATTACCGAGTTTTGCCTGACTGCACAGGGCAACGAAATTATCTCCTCCCAGACGACAAACTATACCATCTTTTCCAACAATAGAGGTCATAGTCTCAAAATGCTTCTTCATTATCACATCGCCTGTATTCTTGCCCAGTTCACGGTTAACAAGTGCAAAATGTCTGAGATTATATTTGATTGCAGCCATACCTCCGAGATCTCTCACATGACTCATGATATATCTCTGATATGCTTTGAGGTTTGCGTATCCGACCTCATCGAAATATGTCAGTTCCTCGACCATATCTCTCAGCCTGTTCCTGCTGACATATGTAAGTGTCGTCCTCATACAAAGTTCAACACGCTCTCTCTCCTTATCCGTCAGTGGCTTCTCGTTAGGAGACATGTAGGCCTTCATGGTGGCAATAGTCATAACCTTAGTTACAATCCTGATGGAAATGATCTCTTCACCATCAATACCGGTATCGTAGCAGCAGAGTGTTTCACCACCGTCGGCCATCTCCTCCTGCGGATTTCTGTAAAGTCTTGTGACCGCCTTGGAGAGTCTGTACATTGAGCATATCTTGATCAGAACTGTCTCGATTTTCAGAACATCCTGAACATCGATCTGAGTCATAGCATCAACAAGTTCTTCAAAGAACTCGTGGAATTTCATTTCTTCTTCCATTTCCAGCTGTTTCGCCGGATCTATAAATTTCTTGCTGTCGGAATCTCTGCCGCCTTCCTTGTTCAGATACATCATCCGGTCTGCTCTCTCGAAAACATCCTGAACCCTGTTATCGAGCTTCGGCCTATAATCCGAGATACCGCAAGCCATGGTGACCTTTCCCTTCTCACGATTGCTCTCAATTACTTCGTGCAGCATGCTCATGAGAACGTCGCGGTTCTTGTAGTCCTCATTTTCAAGGATCACAACAAACTCATCGCCGCCAATCCTGTAAATAAAGCTGTTTTTAAATACACTTCTCAAAACACTGCCGGCATCCTGAATATAGGCATCTCCTGCCTTATGTCCCTGGTTATCATTGACCTGCTTTAAACCATTGATATCACAAACAACGATGGCAAAACTTAATCCTTTATGTTCCTCTATCATAGAATCCAGAAGCATTTCCTTCTGGGCATAATAACGCTTGTTCTTAAGTCCCGTAAGGGCATCATTGTTAGCCATCTCCAGAGCACTACCGAGAGCATCCTCAAACTCAAGTTCCTTCTTTCTTGCCGAATCTATATTGGAAACCGCAATGATTATGTTGTCGGATTCATCATTTACTCTGACCGCAAGGAGAGTTACATACTGAGGTCTGTTATCCAGTATAAGTCTGTAATTAATTATAAATTTGCCGTTTTCCTGAAGGTTATTCAGGAGGGTTTCCTTCTGCATGGCAAGTGCCATCATCGGATAATCCTCAGAGAAAATATTCCTCTTCATATTCTTCTGGGTTTCCCTGAAGAAATCGGTTCCTCTGGCTCCTATCTTCAGTCTGGCATATTTTTCACTTGAAGTATATTCAAAATAATCATTGGTTTTTGTATTAACCTGATAGATGACCTCATACCTCTGGGCGAGTGCCATGGCAATTTCCGAAAAGGTCTGGCTCTCGTCCTTGATCAGCTGTTCACGTTTAACCTGGGCATCTATATTTGTAACACCCATAACGAGATGATTCTCGTCATTCTTTGGACGCACGACAAGCATCGTAACATACTGAGCCTTATCTCCCAGCCGCTGGCGATAAGACATAGTCATTGAGCCTTCCTGCGCAAGGATGTTCAGAAGATGCTTCTTGTTCATTACCTTGAGAACACGCTCCATGTCATCCTTATGGATATAGTTCTTGATATCAATAACTGCATCCTCAAAGAAGTCCTTGCCTGTCTTGCTGGTTCCAAGCTTTGCATACCGCTCGCTTGCGCTGTACATTGTATATTCATTGGTTTCTACATCGATGTAGTAGATAGCCTCATATCTGCTGGCAAGTGCACCTGCGATCTTGCTGTAGGTCTCGTAATACTCCTCACGGCGCATCTGTTCATCGATATTACGCACGCCGAGAACCATATGATTCGGATCATTAGGCTGTTTAAATGCAACTATATTGAAATAATATGTCTTGTCATCAAATATCTGCCTGTAATTAACGGAAACCGAGTTACTGGTCTCGAACTGTTTGCGAAGATTATCCCTGTCGAGAGTTTCGATCAGCATATCCCTGTCTTCTTCATGAATATGTATACCGATATCTGTTTTAACATTTTCGAAGAAATCGCCATCATCAACATTCTCTATACCGACGTCCGAAAAGCTCTGACTGAGACTGTATTCAGTATAATGACCGGTATCAAAATCTATGTGATAAATAACCTCAAATAAAGATCCTATGGACTTGACGATCTCGGAATAAATCTTCTTACTCTCTTCCTCCTCAAGTTCCTTACGCCTCTGTTTATCAATATTCTCGACAGCGATAAATATCCTTTCATCGTCGCCCTTAATTGTCCTGAGGGAATAATATGTAGGTTTGCCATTGATGACCAGTCTATATATGAGGATAAACGATCCTCCGTTCTTCAGAGCATCAACAACCCTGCTCTTTCGGAACGTCTCAAGAAAAACCTCCTGATCATCCGGATATACCAGTTCTCTGGTATTGATCTTCGTATCATCATAGAAGTTCTCGCCCTGCGATCTGATAGTCAGTTCCTCACCCTGTGCAACGTATTCAACATAACTATCATCAATGGGATCAATAACATATATACATTCATAATCCTTTGCCAAAGCCGAAGCCAGTTCGGAAAAAGAAGTCTGGTGAGATCTTTCTGCCATCTGACACCTCCCAAAATACCTGTTTGAGGCCATTATTCACGAACATGATCCAAACAATATATATAACGCTATGATCTGAGTATTAATCAATCAGTTCATACTGCAAAAATACAATCATGGTTGAAAAAAGTGCGCCGAACGACGCACTTAAAAAAATAAACCCCGTGTACTTTAATTTTACTATAAAATGCCGTTTTTTTCAAACTAAAAAACACAATTCAGCCATTTATTATTAACATAATTCATAAACGAGCCGTCGACATTCAGAACTGCTCGAGGTAAAAGAAAAAGAGTGGAGCCGTCAGTTAAAACTCCACTCTTTCATACATATTTTAAGGTCCTCAGGACCTTTTATGATCTCTTATCACTTCCCATGCAGGAAGAGCATTTCCATCATAATCGAACAGTGCCTGATTGGCCCATTCATTGCCACAAGGTCCTTTATCATGGATATATTCGAGTGAAGCCGGAGTTGCCCATCCGCTGCCCGGAACCGGTATCCATGCAGGCTCCCACCAGAAGAAGCCTCTGCCAAGTCCGTCAGGAATATCATCAATTCTCCTCAGGATATCAGCCATGAAATCCTTCTGACCTTCTATGGTCATCGGATAATCAATTGTCTCCACAAGAGAAGGCTTGGTTGCATAACCCTTACGCTCCTCATCAGAAAGCTTCTCATATTCCTTGTAGTCCTCCATGGTATGTCCCATGGAAACCTCAGCAATGATAATATCCTTGCCATACCTCTCGGCAACGTCCTTCATGTTATACGAAAGCTGCTCGAGCGATCCATGCCAGAACGGATAGTAAGACATTCCGATGATATCGAAATCCTCGCCGCCCTGCTCAAAATAGTTATCAAACCACCTTCTGTAAAGCTCATTATTTCCGCCGTTATCCAGGTGGATCATAAGTGGTATCGAGCTGTCTGCAGCCTTGGCTGCGCGAAGTCCGCTGCTCACGAAGCGTGCTATATTTTCATATTCCGGAACCTTGCCCTCCGGCCAGAGAAGACCGTTAGAAAGCTCGTTTCCGATCTGGATCATGGTGATATTAACGCCGTTATCCTGAAGATATTTGATCGCAGTAAATGTAAAATCATATACCGCATCTTCCAGTTCCTGCACATTCATCTGCTCCCAGGCCTTCGGTTTATACTGCTTGCCCGGATCAGCCCAGAAATCGCTGTAGTGGAAGTTAAGAAGCACGCCCAGTCCGGCTTCAGTAACCTTCTTACCTATAGCCAGCGTAGTATCAAGATCATTTGTACCTGCGCCGTAAGGCTCTCCCGAAGGACTATATGGATCATTCCACAGTCTGAGACGCACAGTGTCGATGTCGTACGCTTTCATGATCTCGAGGATATCCTTCTCCTCGCCCTTGTCAAAGTAGCGAGCCCCGAGTTTTTCGAGCTCATACAAAGTCGAGAGATCAACGCCCTTTGTATATTCGATAATTTTATCACTTTTCTTTTTCATTCTTGTCATCTCACAGCCGACCATCTGATATATACCGATTGAGAGCGGCATATGTCAGATGGTCGGCGTCCGTATAATAAAAACAATTAGTCAAAGTCAAATTTAGTGAATCTCTTGTGCATTGCCTTGTAACGGAAGCGGATCATCTCGTTAACCTTGAGAACGTCCTCCTCAGTTCCTGTGAACTGGCAGCGCAGACAGTAGAATTCCTTCTTGTCCTTATCGTAGAACATATCTATATCGAGATCCCTCATGAAGCATGAAGGGCATCTGTAATTCAGTTTGCCTTTTCCAGATTGAGCCATGTCGCAAATACCTCCTTATCAGATATTTTCTTTCTGAAGCCAAGTGTGAACATCGGTGAAAATGCATAGCCCTCACGGATGTAGCCTTCAGCAGCACCTTCCTCAGCTGTAAGAGAAACTCTTGTTTCGATCGCAGGGATGACAGCTGATGCTTCCTTTGCACCTGCGAGAGACTCTTCTCTGCACTTATATTCGTAGCTGATGGTCTTCTCCTCGCTGCCGCTTACCTTAAGTGTGATGCCTGTCATATCCTCAGGATATTCTGTGGTTCCGTAGCAGGCAACCATGTATTCATTCAGAGTTACATCAGCATCAGGATTGCTCATCTCAAGGATGGTTCTCTCGATCTTGATGTTTGAAGAGCCCTCTTCAAAATACTCCTTAGTCTGGAGCTTAACGGTAAGGTCTCTGAACTGTATTTCAACCGGATCAAGTGTGAGGATACGTGTATTTCCTTCCTGTGAGAAATGAGCCTTTGTACGGCAGAGGCAAAGATCAACCTCTTCTCCCTTGTAGGAAAGCTTAGCGGAACGTACAGTTCCTTCACCTGCATAGTGTGTAAAATATCCTGCTCTGTATTTTTCCTGGATAAGGAAAGGATAAGATGCATCCTGAACATGCTTTGTACCGATTCCCACAGGCCACTCGAGCTTTGCTGCATAAGGACGAAGGTCAACGATTGCGCCGCCCTGATCCATATTTACGCAGGCTCTCATGTAAGGATCGCAGTACCAGAAGAGCTGCTTGTCGGAGCCGTAAAGGATGTCTCTCCAGAGAGCACATTCAGGCTCGGTGTAGGACTTCTTCTGACGATAGTAATCCGCGAACTCGCTCATGGTCATATCGATCAGCTGGCCTTCCTTCTTGAGCTTTCCATAGTAAGCACAGCCATCGCTGTAGGACTTGAGAAGGAGCTCGTACGGAGCCTCCCAGCGGCCCATCTTGTTCATCCAGCCCGGTCCTACGAACATCATGTTGTATGCGTAGCCGTTGTTGTATTTCTCAAGTGAACGATACTGATCGATCAGGTTATAGAGATATGGATACTCCCAGGTCTCTGTGTCATATATCATACCGCGGAGTACGTTCTGCGGATGAGTTCCGAAGTTTGAACCATTACCGTCATAGCATGCGATAAGGTCTCTTGAAAGATGAGGGATTGCAACGATACCGCTGTCCTCTGCCTCATTTGCTGCAGGAGCATGGGTGTTCTGCTTTGAAGGGATCCATGGAGCCCATGGGCCGCCGTCGAAGAGTGTGTACCATGAATTATTGCAGGTATGGTAAGCCTTAGGGCCTTCCTCCCAGCAGGTTGCAACCGCACACTTCACCATAGGGTATTTCTCCTTGATGAAATTGATGAGGTCAGCATCCATGTAGTATGAACCGGTTGACTCAGGATAGAAGCCGAAGCGGTCATAGAACTTCTCAAATACATCCGTTACGATGGTCTTCTTATCTTCCATCGAGAACATCCAGATGCAGAAGTCCTTGGTCTTGTATTTTTCTCTGAACTCCTCACATGGAAGGCCGAGCAGTGAGAGTGCGATCTCGTCACCGTAAACCTCGTGATCATGCTTTGCAAGTTCAACAGCCTCATCATTGAAGAGTGCTGCGTAGGTCATCTGTATCGTACATTTTAAACCGTTTTCATGTGCCAGTCTCTGCTGAGTCTTGAAGATGTCGAGTGACTCGGTAAGAAGCTTCTTATCACCGATATCCTCTTCCTTGCCCTGTCCGGTAACGGTTGCGGAATACTCCGGAACCATCTCAGGACGGTGGATGATATTAACAACGAATTTGTCCATCTTTCCTTTTCCCTCCGTTATTTTTCTTTTTAAAAATATATGTGTCGTACGCCTTGATAAAACCGACGTGATTCATCTTCAAGTTTGTTCAGCTCGTAAATCAATTTGAAAAATCGTTATTTTATCATATGCGCAATCGGTTGCTCAAGTTTGAGTATATACCGCTTCGGGCAAAAATGGAATACATAATTTTGTTGAATTTCATCTTTTTTTATTGTGCATATTCAACAATGTTTATACTCGTCATGTGGTTTATTCATAAAATTGTTTTCTTTTTGGGAAAACATGGTATACTAATTTTGAGCAACCGATTGCTCATAATAATAAACTGACTTAAACATACATTTTGATAAACGATAAAAAGAGGGGAACGGGAGGTAGATTATGAAAGTTGACAGATTGCTCTTCGGAGCAGCATATTACGATGAATACATGCCATATGACAGAATCGAAAAAGACATGGAAATGATGGTTGCTGCCGGAATAAATACGATCCGTATCGCCGAATCAACCTGGAGCACCTGGGAACCCGAGGAGGGCGTCTTCGACTTCACCCATCTTGACAGAATGCTTGATGCTGCCGAGAAATATGGCATCTCCGTTATCATCGGCACTCCTACCTATGCAATCCCGTCATGGCTTGCAAAGATGGACGACGATATTCTCGCGCTGACACATAGCGGACAGAACACCTACGGTCCGCGCCAGAATATGGATCTTACCTCTCCTGTTTACAGAAAATACGCTGAAAGGATCATCCGTAAGCTGATGGAGAAGGTTGCCAACAGACCATGCGTTATCGGCTACCAGATAGATAATGAAACACACCCTTATGATACCTGCGGTCCGCGTGCACAGGCTATGTTTGTCGAATATCTTAAGGATAAATTTCCTGACATAAAGACCTTCAACCACGAATTTGGCCTGGATTACTGGTCAAACCGCGTGGATAACTGGGACAACTTCCCGGATATCCGCCAGACGATCAATGCAAGTATCGGTGCGGAATATCAGGCTTTCCAGAGAAAGATCGTTACTGATTTCTTCAACTGGCAGATTGATATCGTTTCGGAATACAAACGTCCGGAGCAGTTTATCACACAGAATTTTGATTTTGAATGGCACAATTATTCCTACGGAATGCATCCGGACGTGGACCAGCGGAATGCCGCAAAAAACATGACGGTTGCCGGCTGTGACATCTATCATCCGTCTCAGGACCGCCTGACCGGCTACGAGATCACTGCCTGCGGAAATATCGCCCGCTCCCTTAAGGACGACAATTATCTTATCCTCGAGACCGAGGCGCAGGGAAATATCGAATGGCTGCCTTACCCGGGCCAGCTCCGACTCAACGCCTACAGCCACATCGGAAACGGTGCAAACTCCGTAATGTACTGGCATTGGCACAGCATCCACAATGCGATTGAAAGCTACTGGAAGGGCATACTCTCGCATGATCTTGTCGAGAATGAAAGCTACCGCGAGATTTCACGTATCGGAAATGAATTCAAGGCTATCGGCAGTCAGATAATGAATCTGAAGAAGGACAACAAGGTTGCCATCGTCCTTGATAACCGTTCGCTTACCGGAATGTCGTATTTTCCAACCGGAACAAACGGCAAATCAAGCTACAACGCTGTATTTCGTGCCTTTTCCGATGCCCTGACCGACATGAACATCGAATATGATGTTATTCCTCCTGACAGGAAATCACTCAGCAAATACAGTTTGGTGATCATTCCTGCGCTCTACAGTGCGAAGGAGGCCTTCCTCCTCAGCGTAAACAAATACGTCGAGGACGGCGGAAATGCTATCGTAACCTTCAAGAGCGGTTTTGCTGACGAATATCTGAAGATCCACAGCGATGTTCAGCCGCATATAATCAGAGAATGCCTCGGCATCCACTATGATCAGTTCACATATCCGAAGGATGTTCCGGGCTGCAGCGAATGGATGGAGCTTGTAACCTGCGACACTGCCGAGGAGCTTCTTCACTACGACCACAGATACTGGGGACAGTATTCCGCAGCAACCATTAATTCCTATGGTAACGGAAATGCAATGTATATTGCGACCCTCCCGGACGGTGCGATCATCAGGGAGCTTATCCGACTCTTAATGGACAGGATCGATTTCTATGATCCTGACAAGCTTCCATTCGAGAGGCATAAGAAGGTCACCGTCAAGCAGGGTATAAACGAGATCGGCAATCATGTATTATTCTTTTTAAACTACAGTGATGACGAGATCAGAATAAATAATATTGCCGGAGAGGCAGTTATTCTCACCGGCCGCGCTTATGAAACCGCCGGCGGAACAACTCTCGGACAGGGCGAGGAATTCCTGCTCCTTCCATGGGACGCAGTAGTGCTGGAGTATCCTGTTAATAGCTAGTATAGCGATTCCTATATAACTTGCCAGTTTTCCTGAATGGCACAGCACTAAAAGTCTCGGAATAGCGGGCAGAGTTCTGAGTAAAATCATGTGTACAAATAAATATTTTATATAAAAAATCCCCTCCTCGTAGCAACTGGAACTGTGATAAATCAACGGTTTCAGTCGCTACGAGGTTTTTTTACGTCCGTTTATGATCATAAAAAGCCAACAAAATATTATTTCAAAAAACACTATTGACAAACTGTGTATAGCTGTATATGCTGTGCATATACACAGTAGGCACAGTCATGTCAGTAAGCATCGTCAGTAAAATGTAAAAACACTGTGTCAGTCCAATAAACATCATCAGTAAAAACGTAAAAATACTGTGTTATTTAATCAGATAACAGTCATTTTTTTACGTCTTCGAAAGGATCAACAGATGGATTTTTTTAAATGTGAAGGTTTAACAAAACATAAAGGAGATTTCCTCCTGAAGGATGTCAGTTTTTCGATTCCAGGGGGAACAGTCGTGGGACTGATCGGAATGAATGGCTGCGGCAAGACAACACTGCTCCGTACGATACTCGGAAGCTACGGACTCGAGCCGGCAAATGGCGACAAGGGCGTACTGCTCCTTGACGGAACTGATCATAAGAAGGATCAGAAGCTGTTCCGACAGAATCTGGGCTTCGTCCTCCAGGACAATCCTTTTTCCAGAACCATGAAGGTCATGGAGGTTGGTGAGACCTATGGGTACTATTACGAAGGCTTCAGTATCGACACCTACCGCAGACTTCTGCAGGAATATGATGTTCCGGAAAGATCAGCCATCGCTCTGCTATCAGCCGGAGAATCCCTCAGAATGCAGCTTGCCTTTGCCAGAAGCTATCCGGCAAAGCTTTATATCATGGATGAGCCGGCCGGCAATCTTGATGTAAACTTCAGGGATTATTTCTATGACAGCATCAGAGAAATGGTCGAAGACGAAAGCTGCTCAGTAATCATCTCAAGCCATCTTGTAACAGAGCTCGAGCATATCGCCGACATGCTGCTCTGGATAGGCAGAAACGAAAACGAGAGCACCGTAAGATATTTCGGAGATATTGACAGCTTCAGAGATTCCTACCGGATCATCGAAGGAGACAAAGCGGAAGTATCTTCCCTTCCGGAAGACATGGTACTCGGCAGACGCCTCAGAGAAAACCACAGCGAAGCTCTTATTTACAGAGAAAATAAAGATTTCAGTGATATGGACGCCTATGACAGTAACGTAAATATCAGATATGCATCGCTTCAGGAAATCATGTATTACGTTGAGAAGTCGCCGGCTGAGGAAGAATAACGTTTTTATTGTAGGCCTCGCATAACGGTAAAGAATAACATTTAATTGAAATATAAGAAGGTGAAATATGAAGGATTATTTCAGAAGAGAACGACTCATTTTTAAATACAACCCCATCTACTGGTTCAGCAGACTGCTTTTCGTATTCTTGATAGTGACCGCGGGAATTCTCCAGTGGATCGTAATACTTTTCGGATCAGCATTTTCAATCCGCTTCGTACATAGTACGGAAATGGAACATATGCTTCCGATGTCGGACGATGAGCTGATAAAAAAGAAGCTCACCACGGTCGGTAATGTTTGGCTCAGATATCTTATACTCGGGATCATCGGAAGAATATATATCTATTATGCTGCCAAAAATGGATGGTACGGCTTCTGCACCAGGCTTGAAACAAACAGTCTGCTCCTTATGATCGGATTTTTTATCCTGCTGATGGTCTACGCTCATGAAATCATGCTTGATGCGATCAGCGAAAACAGATTCGACGGAAGAACAAGAGAGCTGCTTCCTAAAAACATCTGCAAAATATTTATCCAGACGATACCTCATCTTGTTTTCTTCGTATATGCGATCATGCTGATCATAAGTGCCGAGACAAGGCGTTCGCTGCTAAAATTCGGCCCAGACTGGTTACACGCCGCCATACTTATCGCGGCAGCACTGCTTCTTTCGGTTAATGTTCTGATCGAGCGAAAGAAGCTTAAGATAGTCGACTACTATCCTATCGGCGTACAGGGGGTGGGAATGTGAACATCATAATAAATACAAAAAGCGGAGTTCCTATCTACGAACAGCTCGAAAGAGCCTTCAAGGATATGATAATAAACGGCGAACTGAAGGAGGGGGACAGTCTCCCTTCCATCAGAGGGCTCGCTTCAGACATGAAAATAAGTGTTATCACGATCAAAAGAGCATACGAGGATCTGGAGAAGGAAGGAATGATATATTCCGTTCAAGGCAAGGGCTTCTACGTAGATAATCCCGATCTTCAGTATATGAAGGAGAAGAAGACGCTCGGACTTGAGGAAGAAATGGCAAAATGGATCGAAAAAGCCAAAGCATCCGGCATGGAAATGAAGGATGCTGCAGATATGCTTACCATACTGTGGAGCGAACAATAAACACCTCTGAAAGGATAAAAGTATGCTTAATGTAAGTAATTTGAATTACCAATATGGTAAATGGGGATTGCTTTTCAGAAGTATTTAGTTTTTCCATAAAATGTTTCATCTCATGCGTATATGATATAGACGCTTTGAAAGCATTTGACAGTCCCAAAAACGCAGCTGCACAGAACAGCCGTACAAAAAGACTGATCATTTACAGGTTTATTCTATTACAGGAGACGCATATGGATAATAATAACATTCCAAACACATACAATCCTCAAGGCCAGATGAACACCTCATATCCACAGCAGGGTGATGCCGGTAACATGTTCACACAGCAGAACAACAACATGTTCACACAGCAGAATGGCGGTGGCAACATGTCCGCTCATCAGCAGAACAACAATATGTTTGCACAGCAGAATGGCGGTGGCAACATGTTATCCCAGCAGAACAACAATATGTTTGTACAGCAGCAGAACGCACCCGGGAACTACGCTCCACAGCCGTTTTACAATAATCCTCAGTACATGGATCCGAATGCGAAAAAAGGCAGCCGCAGGATTTTTATCGCTGCCATGGCAATAACAGCAGTTGCTTTTATCGCCGTAATGTCCATCTTCATCTTTAAATTCGTTAACAGGAATGTCAAAAAGGGTGATGGTAAGATGAGCAATAAGGTCTATTCCGTTGAAGACATCAGAGTAAAATACGGATATGATGACATGTATTCCAGGGAATATGAATACGACGGCGTACACTACATTCAGGCCAGCCCAAATGGGTATACCAGCTCGAAATATTATACCTTCTACATATTTGACAGTGCCAAGGAAGCCAAAGATTATTTTGAAGATATGAGATCCTGGTACTTCAGCCGTATCACCTACGAAGAGGAAAATCATCTTGAGGGCTGGATCTCAGGCATCTGTGACGCGGACGAGAAGGACTCCGTCGAACTGATCGACAATTACATCATCTTTGAAGAGCTCGAATTAATCGGATACGACGGGTTCTAGAACACCAAATCATTACTTAAAAAATTGTTATTCATACAAACCGGCAGTTCGCCTTATCAGCAGAAAAGAAATAAGCAGCCATCAACTTATCATTAAGTGATGGCTGCTTCGTTTTTAACATATATGAAACCGATCGTGAATAATTCTCTATATCTTATTCAGTGTCCTCATTCTTCTCGATTGCCGGCATAAGCCCCGGAATATTTTTCCACCTTACGATCTTCATGCTGGCATTCTTGATGAACTCTTCGTTACGAAGCTTGACACGTGTGATCTGCTTATAGATAGGTCTGCCCTTGTTGACCTTGCTCTTAAGCTTCTCGAAATACTCCTTATCATCACGGTGATTCTCATCCGGATAGATCTCGGCAACGATCTTGCCGTTCTCGTCATAAACCAGAACCTCTTCAACTGCAGAGTCACGGGCAAGATCCTGCTCAAGCTCCTCAGGAGAGATGTTTTCACCATTGCTGAGGATGATAAGGTTCTTCTTTCTTCCGGTCAGGAAGATGAAATTATCCTCGTCAACATATCCGAGGTCGCCGGTGTGATACCAGCCGTCGATGAGAGCTTCATCGGTTGCCTCAGGATTCTTGTAATAGCCCTTCATGACAAGATCACCCTTAAATGCGATCTCGCCCTCTTCAGTCGCCTTAACCTCAATGCCCGGAACAAGATGTCCTACACTGCCATCCTTATGATGGTAGAGTCTGTTAACAGCCGTACATGGAGAGCACTCTGTTGCGCCGTAGCCGTTCAGTATCTCAATACCCCAGGTACGGAATTCTCTTACATACATCGGATCAAGTGCAGCACCGCCGCAGATGATGGTCTCGAGGTTTCCGCCGAAGACCTTCTTGATAGGTCCGTAAATCTTGCTTCTCAGATCAAGCTTGGCTTTTCTCAGGATATCGGTAGACTTCATAAGTCTCTTGAATACCTTGGTCTTGCCCTTCTTCTCGATCTCAAGCCAGATCTGCTTGTGGAAATATTCAACGAACATCGGAACGAGGAACATGGTCTGCGGTCCGAATTCTTCCATATTTTTCTTTACATGCTTAAGGCTCTTATTGATAAATATTGGCTGTCCGTAGTTTGCAACCATGAGGATACCAACCACGAGTCCGAATGCGTGATGGAAAGGAAGCACTGCAAGAGTACCGCCCCTCGGTGCAAAAAGCATACTTGTATGAACTATCTCGAAAGCTATGTTCTGGTTTGTAAGTTCAACGCCCTTGCTTACTCCTGAGGTTCCGGAGGTGAAAAGGATAGTTGCGGTCTTCTCAGGAACTATTTCGTAACGCGCAAACTCATTCTTGCCGTCCTTAAGAAACTTTCTTCCTTCCTTCAGATACTCATCAAAATCCTTAAGGTTATAAACCTTTCTGGTTGCCTTCTTCTTAACCTTCTCATAGTAGGTGTCAGATACAAATACAACATCAGTATCTGCCATCTTGGCAAGAGAGATTATCTCCTCATCAGGAAGGCTCTTATCTATGGCAACCGCAACGCTTCCGCCGTTAACGGTCGCAAAATAAGCAACCAGCCACTCATAAGAATTCTCACCGATGATGGCTACATGCTTATCCTTTATCTTTTTGTGATACATCCATTCGCCGAATGCGTTAACATCGTCCTGCAGATCGGCATAGGTTTTACGCATCTCACCGGATTCACACGGATAGATGAACGCAGTTGCTTCAGGCATCAGAAGCGCCTTCTGCTGAAGCATATCCTTCAGGTCATTAATATGAGGGACGTCCTCATATGGGTATTCCTTATTCTTCATCTCAGCTCCTTTTATACACTATTATTAATTCCGGTAATCCGTCTATAGTCCCCGGAAACCGGTAAAACATTCATTGATAAATACTACTCTGCAGGTCGTCTCGCAGAGCAGCTGCACATATAAGCATATTATCATATCAGTATTTTATATTTCAATTATTATTTTAGGGACGGCAGTGCTTTTCTTTACTGCTTCTCTGCTGCCTTTCATTACTGCTGCCCTGCACTCTTCTTCTTTCTACCGAATTTTCTCTTGATGAGGTCCGTTACCATTGTAACCTCCTGCATTTTAAGAAGTATAGCCATAACGAAATACACTATAACGCCGACCGTAAAGAGTATTCCGAGGTGAAGGATGTGGTAGAACTTTCCTTCGGTCGGAAGAATATCCTCCAGATAATACATAAGCGGAACGATCACGAGACACATACCACCGCTGGCAATAAGGCTCTTGACCGCTGAGATGATCATCTCTTTTCCTCTGATCGTCTTGAATTTCCTTCTGAGGAAGGTAAAGAGCAGTCCCATACTGAAGAAGCCTGCAGTAGAATATGCGAGCGCAAGTCCCTCAGCTCCCCAGAGCTGTACGAATACTATACTGAAGATTATATTTAATGTGAGTATGGTTATATTTATCCTTACAGGAGTCTTGGTGTCCTGTGCGGAATAAAATCCCTTTGAGAGCAGCAGACGGCAGGAATAACCCACGATACCGAGGGCATAGAACATAAGAAGTGTTGAAACCTTCTGAAGGTTCTCGTCCGTAAAGTTGCCCTGATAATACATCGCCTTGATAAGCGGCACGCGAAGTGCGATAAGTCCTGCAGTGATAGGGATTGCAAGGAAGAGCGTTGCCCTCATACTGAGGGAGATGTCCTTCTTGTATTCTTCTATATTTCCGACCGCAAAATGCTCCGACATTGTCGGGAAGATAGCAACCGCTATCGAACCGCTGAAGAGGTTGATAGGGAGCTCCATAATGGTCTGAGCATTGGACATTGCCGATATCGTACTGTCCTCAAGACCTGATGCAAAATACTGGTTTACAAGCAGGTTGATCTGCGTAACCGAGATACCAAGCAGCATAGGCCAGAACAGCTTGAAGAACTTTCGGACACCGTCCTGTTTCATATCGATAACCGGGTAATATTTGAATCCCTCTCTTCTGATAGGTCTTACGTGTGCAAGGAAGTTAAAGAGCGCACCGCAGACAACGCTTATTGAGAAGCCTGTGATACCGAGGTCGAAAACCTGTGAGAACAGAAGACCAAATACGATTATCGACAGGTTATACAGCACGCCTCCGACGGACGATGGAACGAAATTCTTGTAGGACATACAGATTCCCATGGCAACGCCCGTAAGGCACATAAAGAAGCACTGGCAGAACATGATCCTCGTCAGCTTGACGGTAAGATCAAACTTCTCTCCGGCGAATCTCGTTGTGAGTTCAATTAACTGCGGGGTAAAAATCTCTCCGATCAGGCAGAATACAGCAGCGAAAATAAGTACGAGGTTAAGCACCGTACTCGCCATTCTGTAGCCTTTTTCTTCTTCATGAGTTGCAATATAAACTCCGAAGACCGGAATAAATGCAGAGCTGAGGGCTCCGCCGACCAGGATCATATATAAGAAATCCGGAATACGGAAGGCAGCATAGTAGCTGTCCAGCTGGACTCCCATTCCGAAGATGGTCGTCATAACAATATTTCTGACAAAGCCAAGGAGACTTGCGACAAGACTGAGCGCCGCCATAATTGTTGTGGCAGCAAGAAAACTCTGCCCATGTTTTTTCTTAGTTTCTGACATTATCCAAAACCTCTGTTATTCGGAATATTTCTCTATTACTTTACCAAGTTTTTCGCGAGTGTCAAGTACCGCATTGATAATATCAGGGTCAAAATGTGTTCCGGACTCCTCTACCATTATCTCAATCGCCTTATCCATGGAGAAACCATTCTTATAAGGGCGCTTGGATACAAGCGCGTCAAATACATCCGCTACAGCCATTATACGTGCGGAAAGCGGTATATCTGTTCCGGAAGCCGCTCCCGGATAGCCCTTGCTGCTTCCGTCCCACCATTCATGGTGAGAGTAGGCAATATCCTTCGCCATATGAAGATATGCTGAGGTTCCGAGGTTTTCGGATGCATTGTCAAGCATCTCGCGGCCCAGAACGACATGAGTCTTGATTATCGCGTATTCCTCATCCGTGAGTCTTGCAGGCTTATTGAGGATGGCATCAGGTATCTTGATCTTGCCGATATCATGAAGCGGCGCAGCTATCTTGAGGGTACTGATGAATTCATCCGTAAGCTCATCTGCGTAAAGTCCCTTACTCTTAAGTTCCTCGGCAAGTATCTCACAATACTCGGCCGTTTTCTTAACGTGGAAGCCGGTGGTCTCGTCCCTGCTCTCGACTATATCCGCAAGAGTTGTGATTATATTTACGTTCAGGTCAGCTATGGTCTTGGCCTGCTCCGCAGTGGTGTCGATGTATTCGTCAATATCCTTGACCGTCTTGGTCATGGCACGGTACAGAATCTCGATCTCATTGCCCGTATCTATATCGAGCGCTTCAATCTTCTCAACCGAGTGATTTCTTCCGGTCTCGGTATCATAAGCAAACTGACTCATCTCGGTCGCCATCCTATGAAGCGGACTTACAACCCTGTAATTAACGATTATCATTGAATAAGAAACGATGCATATAAGGAGTCCGAGTATGGCGGAGAACATTTTGCCGCAGTAAAGCAGGGTCTCCGTCCTGAGCAGAACGACATCATAATCGCCGTCAGGGTAACCCGCAACCTTAGCTTCCATATATGTTTTATAGGAAATAAAAAATGCAACCAGAGCGATCGCAAGACCGGATACCAGAAGGACCTTGGCAACCTGCCTCCTGAGAGACCTTTGATTGCCTCTCTCTATCCTCTCTCTCCTGTTTTCACTCACAACATCCCTGCCGGCAATCCCGATAAGCTCGTCCTTAACAGCCTGAGGGATAACCAGAGTAAGAAGAAATGCTATCACAAGAGATATGAATTTGTCAGGAATCTCTATGCAGAAATCCGCAAGCATCTGAGCTATAACCACAGGAAAACCTGCCTTGTTGATAGCCCTCGCTACCGGTGCAGCAACATTGTCTGCTATCTCTCCGGCATAAAGAAGATTTGATAAAAAAGAACATGGAATACTGAGCAGGAGGAAAAGCGGAAGGATCTTTATTATATCCAGCGGCTTTTTGAAATGTCCCCTGCCTGCTGCGGTTCCCACGATAACAGCTATAAATACATTGATGATACCATAATAGAAGGTGTTCGTATCAGACAGTCCGCCTATCATATTTGTTATGAAGCCGACCGTTGTTCCCGGTGCAAGTCCGGCAACGGCTGCAACCAACATCGTTCCGATCGAGTCAAGATAAAGCGGGCAGCCCGTTGCTGCAACTATATCTACAGTTATACGATTAAGAAGCACTCCTGCTATAACAAAACCTACAGCATAAATAATACTTTTTCTACTGATACTCTTCATTTATATCCTTCTTTCGGATCACCTGTTGACAGGACGTGGTATTGATCAGTTGTTCCTGCCGGTTTATTTTTCAACCCATGCAGGAGGAAACCCTCCAGATACTATCTGTTCACTATCCCTGTCGGTTTATTTTTCAACCCTGCTGAGTGCAAGGCCATAAATATTTTCATCGGTTATACCCTCGTCTGTACGAAGTATGGCTGACATCTTCATGCGTATGGTCACATCATTACCTTCCACATTGGTTATACCGTTAAGCTTCTCCTCAATCCTCCTGGCAAGGTTTCTGAAGCTCTCTTCATCTTCGGTGTAAGTAAGCACCGTAAATACGGTATCCTTTGTCCTTGCAACTGCACAGGTCTGACCTGTTTCGCCGACTATAGCATTTGCAAGCGCACGAAGAACCTTGTCCGCAAATAATGCCCCATAGGTTTCAACTATACGTGAATGATATATATTATTCAGAAGTATGACACCGTAGTTTTTGCCTTTTTCATTATAGTTGATCGCATAATCGATGAGATAATCAAGCATCGCATGTGCATTCATAAGAGATGTAACATTGTCAACCTTTCTGTTTATTCCGTACTCACTCACACGTGCTATTTCTTCATCGCAGTCGATAAAATATCCGAGAAGACCGACTATCTCACCCTGTTTATATATAGGCATCTTATTTGCCATGATATTGTGGACAACTCCCCTGACTATACACTGTCCCTGAGCATTTACTACTCTGATGCCCTTGTTCAGAACATCAAGCTCATCACTCATATAACCCTCGCCCTCAAAATGCCAGTGCATGTCCTCATCCGTTTTACCGATGATCTCATCCACCGAATTAAAGCCATAGAAATCCAGGAAGGACTTGCTTGCGCCCCTGAAACGTCTCTCCTTATCCTTCCAGAAGAATTTGACGCTGGTGTTCCAGACAAGATTATTCCAAAGTCCTGCGTACTCTGCTTCCTTCTCAGAAACATTGCCGGAAGAGCGCAGGAACTCTGCAGGAATACTGCATTCATCCGCCATGAATGGTTTAATGCAGAACAGATACTCATTGCCAGCCGTACCGTTAACAGGGATCATGACAATCTCTCTCTGTTCATAATTTCCATCATTGCCTTTAACTCTGAAGACCTTGGCCAAATAGCCCCTTTCACTTTCCCTGAATCTGTCCTGAACAGTATCAAAATCAATGAACTCATGGTAAGCCTTTCTCTCCGACGGTATTATAAACTCCCTGGTAAATACATCAATCTTTTCCTTTATAGACCATTCATGATCATGATCATGATTGCCATAGGTAAGCGTTCCAAGTAAAGGAACGATGGTATCTTTCCTGATATCTATAAGAAGCACATCCTCAAACAGCATATTCAGCTCCCTGAGTCTGTTATCCAGCCTGCCTGTTTCATTTGCATTCGGATCATTAGTCAGATTGATAATGGATCCTTTTATTATATAATGCCCTTCATGCTCAGCGAGGATCTGAAGCGTAAGGCGAAGATAATTGCCACGTTCAGTATAATAGAAAGTTTCCGGCTCTCCGCTCAGCTTAAGTGAATCCACAAAATCACGGAATTTGCGGAGCATCGAAGGACTCGAATGATAAACCCTCCTGTCAAATTCCTCAAGATCATAATCAACGCTGAATATCTGCTCTCTGTATGCGTTGTTCATAAAAAGCGTTTTAAAGGTTTTTCCGTCGTATTCCACTATCTCAAGAGGTGCATCCGTCATCCTTACATTAAAACTTGCAGCCTCATAGAAATGTCTCCACCTGCGCTCCTCTATACCGATACCCTTATCCTTCAGATGCTCAAACATGGTATCGATCTCTTCCGGTCTTCCGTAATAGTAGCCCTGAATCTTACCACAGCCGATCTCCCTGAGGAAATCAAGGTGTTCTCTGGTCTCAACGCCCTCTGCAAGAGTACTTATTCCTATATTTTTAGCCATGGTAACAGCAGCCCGCATGATATCCTTCGCCTTATCCGTAAAAGGAGTCAGGAATCTCATATCGAGCTTAAGCATATCAAACTGATAATCCTTCAGAAGATTAAGCGACGAATAACCGCTGCCGAAGTCATCCATCCATATCTGATAGCCGGCATTTCTGAAACGCTCGATAACCCTTCTCATGAGCTCCTCATCAGAAGCGATCATGCTCTCGGTTATCTCTATATGAATATAATCTCTTGGAATCTCGTATTTTTGAACAGCCTTCTCGACTACCTCCACCATGTCACACATGATAAAGTCCAGTCTCGAAAAGTTGATGGAAACCGGTACAATCGGCTTCTTCGCAAGAAAGCGCTCATGAAGAACCTTGCAGACCTTTTCGACAACATAGGTATCCAGCTTATGTATGCGACGGTCCTTCTCAAGTATTCCGATGAATCTGTCAGGCTGCAGGAAGCCATGGTTAGGATCATCCCATCTTACCAGGGATTCCATACCGCACAGCTTTGACGTCAGGGTTCTTACAACCGGCTGGAAATACACCTTTATCCAGTCATTTTCAATCGCCTCATCCAGCTTCCTTATGACATATTCGGATGTATTCATCCTCTCTGCGATATCCTCCGAATATTCGATAATATCCGTTTTCTGATCCTGCTTGATATAATCACAGGCAAATTTGGCCAGAGAAAGAGCTGTTTCAACATCCAGATATTTATTCGGAACAAATCTGTATATACCGAACTTGCCGACAACATTGTATCTCGCACCATAAGCGTCATTTATCCTCTTTGAAGCAGCTTCAGCAGCTGATAATGAGCCCATATACCTGGTAAATACAGCAAAATGATCGTCCGCAAGCCTTGAGATCACTGCATCGTCAAAGGAAGTTCTGAGTATATCAGCAATCTCCTTGAGACATTTGTCGCCTTCTGCAACGCCTTTATTGATATTAAGATATTTAAAATTAATGAGATTTATATATATGATAACGCATTCGCCGGAATCACTGTCACAAAGCTTTTTATTCTCTGTGGAAACCTTTTTGTGGAACTTCAGTTTCTTATACAGTCCGGTGATCACATCATAATCAGAGCCCATATTATCGAGCTTATGAAGAAATAAATATGCATAATATACTTCGCCCAGCTCATCATCTTGAACAAGTGTCATATGACTGACGATGCGCCTGATATTTCCTTTTTTGGTTATGACATTAAAGAAAACATAGCCCGAGCCATTCTGAGACTCACTGAGCTGAACATCTATATCGCGAAGGACAGCCCCGGGATCGGTATAGTTGACAACACCGTCAAAGCTTCCCTTTACAAAGCTGTTAAAATCATCAAAATCTTCACATTCAAATAAACCGACCGTACACTGGTTGGCATATAACAGCTTATGACCTTTTTCCGCAGAAAAAACCAGAGCTCCGCCCAGATTTTTTTCTGTAAACAAACCCGCCGGATTAAATGCATTTCGATCACTCATATAACTTCACCACCCCATGATCAAAAAGCTAAAATGCACATAAAAATACGCGTTTATTATAACATAATAGTGGCAGGAATGTCTATATAATATACCCCCCATTATCATGTGATAATGAGGGGTAAGAATTATTCTTTATCAAGTATTTCTTTAAATTCCTGAAGCTTTGCCTTGGCCTTCTTGCTCAGCTTGCGAGGCACTTCAATTTCAATGGTGACATACTGATCGCCGTAGATGTTACGACCCATAACAGGAAGTCCCTTGCCCTTGAGACGCATCTGGGTACCTGCCTGAGTCCCTTCCTTGATGTTGGTCTCAACATCGCCGTAAAGGGTATGCATGATGACCTTGCCGCCAAATACAGCCGTAGTAAACGGAATTCTGACTATAGTATATACATCTATTCCATCTCTTCTGAAACGGTCATCCTCCTGGATCTCAACCTCAAGGAGAATATCACCCGGCTCACCGCCGTTTGGACTCGGCTCGCCCTTTCCTCTGAGTCTGATCCTTCTGCCTGATTCCATACCGGCAGGGATGGTTACACTGAGACTTTCCTTGTTGCCTGCATTTCTGATGTTCAGAACCTTCTCACAGCCCTTTGCAGCCTCTTCAAGAGTGATCATAACGGATGCAACAACGTCACGTCCGCGCATAGGTCCTCTTCTTCCTCCGAAACCTCCGCCGAAGAAGCTTCCGAAACCGCCTCCACCGAAGCCGCCGCCGAAAAGTCCTTCCAATATATCATTCAGATCTCCGCTGAAACCATATGACGAATATCCGCCTGCTCCGCCTCCGAAGCCGCCGTCTCCGCCATTTTCAAATGCAGCCATACCAAACTGATCATATACACTACGCTTCTTAGGATCGCTGAGCACCTCGTAAGCCTCTGATGCTTCCTTGAATTTCTCCTCAGCTTCCTTATCGCCCGGATTGGCATCCGGATGATACTTCTTCGCAAGTATACGATAAGCCTTCTTTATGGCATCCTCATCCGCTGATTTATCTACGCCGAGAACTTCGTAAAAATCTCTCTTCTGACTCATTATAGTCACCTTCTATTAACTCTGTATTACCTTGCAGCCTGTCATAATATGTCATAACAGGATCATCGAAAATCTTAGTATTGCAAACACTTCTACGATTAACAATGATGATTATAACACCAAAATTAGCACTCGTCAATATTGAGTGCTAATAATCTTTTTTGAATTTTTTGTTAAGAATTTAAAAGTACCGGCGGACATGTCCGCCGGTACTGAATTTTAATCTTATTAGAGTATCAGGGAAATATCCCTGTCTGCCCTTTCATCTACTGCTGCTTCTTCTTTCTCTTCTTACCAAGGATTATGAAGAAGGTAGTTCCTCCGATGATGAGCGCTGCGCCTGCTGCGATGAGCCACCACAGCCAGCTGCCAACCTTACCATATTCAAACTTGATGGTCATGGTTGCTTCATTACCGGCATCATCTGCTGCCTCGACAACGAGTACATAATCACCCTTCTTATTAACCTCGATAGTTGCAGTATTATTTGTGATTGCTACAGCATCACCATTTATTGCAACTGCCTTAAGAGTATCCTCTGCAAGCTGAAGTGAGATTGTAATGGTTGTTGCTTCCTGAAGGTTATCGCCTTCCTCAACGCCTGTTACGATGATACCAGGCTTAACTGTATCAAGGAAGAAATAGAAGCTTCTTTCAGCTGTATTTCCGACCTCATCCTCTGCAGTTACACGAAGCTCATGGAAACCGTCTGCTACATTAGAAAGTCCGTCGTAGAGAACTCCATCCATGTAAAGCTTGTAGGTTACAGTAGTAAGATCTGTTACTATATCATCTGCCTCGTAATCAAACTCGAAGCTGTTGAAGATAGGTATAAGCTTCTTGGCATTCGGATCATTGTTTCCGGTTGCCTCAACATATGCCGCATAATCCTCTTCGTTAGCAAGCTTCTCAAGATCCTTGATAAGCGGCTTAGACTTGTCGATAGTAAACTGAACACTCTGTACAGTTTCATTTCCTGCAACATCCTTAGAGGTTACCTTGATATTATAGATACCGTCCTCAGTAAATATCTGCTCGAAGTTTGCTGAAGCTGTTCTTGTAAGTCTTGAGTAATCATCAAAGTTTATTGCCTTACCGTCAGGATCAGCGAGAGTCTTAACTGTACCTTCAATCTTAACAGTATTTCCGAGGTAGAAGGTCTCATCTACCTGTACTCCGAAGCTTACATCCTTATCTGTAAGATATCCGTCAACACCGGTAAGTGTTATTACAGGTGCATTTTCGTCAAGGATGAATCTGAAGCTCTCATCTGCCTTGTTGCCTGTCTTGTCCTCAGCTGTAAACTCAAATCGATACTCGCCATCCTCCTTAAATACTTCTGAAAGTGAAGATGTTGCGCCACTCGCCTTGAAATCAACTGTATTGATAAGGGTCTCGCCCATACCGTCAACCTTCTTGTAGATCTTGACTATCGCTGAATTGATATCCCAGTAGAAGTCTTCGATCATACCATATGTAATCGTTACATCCTCTGAAGAGGTTGCATCTCTTGTAATACCTGTGATAGAAAGCTGTGGAGCTGTCTTATCAACACGGAAGGTAAGTGTTACAGGTGAGCTTTCATTTCCGGCTCTGTCTTTAGCCGTGAAAGTGATCTCATAATCTGCCTCTGTACTGAAGGCTGTTGTTCCTTCAAGTGCACCGTTATCTGTTGTCTCAACAGCTGATGCACCAGGTCTCGTCGTCTTGATGATCCTTGTAACATCGTTCTCATCTTCATTCACATCGCTTACTGAAAGGGATACCGATGCATCCTCAGCAAGATACTGATCTGTGATGCTTGCGAGACTGTTAAGTGTTGCCGAAAGCGATGGAGCTGTCTTATCAATTATGAAGCTTACCGTATTTGAAACCTCTGTATTATCAGATTTATCAGTTACGGAAATCTTGATAACGTGCTCGCCCTCGTCTGAAACTGTTATTCCGGCTGCCACTCTCTCGTCACCATTTGAAGCAAAGGTAACAGGGATCACGTTGCCGTTATCAGTTACAGCAATCTGTGAAACATTGTAATCAAATACAGCCATATCCATTGATACGCTTTCATTGTAATACTGACCATAGGTATATTCAGTATTGAAATGTCCGCCTGTATTTGAATATGTGTTATTAAACTTATCGATCTTAGCAGGATCCTTAGTCGTGATCTTGATATCAGACTGAGGCTTTGTTCTATCGATTGTGAAGCCTATGGTGATTTCCGAAGAGTTACCTGCCAGGTCAACAACAGTGTATTTTACTGTATAATATGCATCCTGTGTATATTTTTCTTCTCCTTCAGAAACCTTCTTACTGTTCTGTAATACAGCTGAATGATCCGAAGGAACGATCTTATAATAACGAGTAATATCTGTTTCGTCCGGATTGTTGTCATCAACCTTGATACCGACAACCGCATCCTTGGATATGAACTTATCTGTTCCGGTATATTTCTCTGCATTAAGTGTAGTCGTAAGTACAGGAGCTGTCTTATCTATAACAAATGTTATTTCGCTGCTCTTTCCTGTAAGACCGGCCTTATCAGCTGCCTCTGCTCGGATAATGTGCTCTCCCTCACCTGACAGAATGATCTCTGCAGTATAAAGACCATTACCCTTATCTTCAAAGTTTGCTTCTACGGCCTTGTTGTTGTCATATACCGTAAACATCGATTTATCCGTATCATAATCAAATACAGATATTTTTACCTTAACATCCTGAGCATAATACTCACCGTACTCATAGCTTGTCTTAAAGTATCCTTCCGGATCAGCCGGCGTATATGTTCTCTTATGATCATTAAACTTAGCCGGTTTTTCTGTCAGAACAGAAAGGTCAAGCTGCGGTTTAGCATTATCAATGATAAAGCTTGTTGAAGCACTTACAGGATTACCTGCTCTGTCAATAGCGGTAACCTTGATGGTATATGTCCCGTCATCCTCTCCGCGTTCTTTATTCGGGAAGGTTCTGTTTAACTTGCTGCCTGATTCATCAAACAGATCCTCAATAGAAACGATCTCTTTTGAGCTGCCCGCAGGAACAAATGTTGTCTCAAGCTTTATATCAGTTTCATCGACCTTGATCTTATCCGAAACATTGTAGCTGAGCACAGCTGTTTTGCTGATGCTCTGTCCATCAACCGGCTCCTTCTCATTTATAAAGAGCTCAAGTTCCGGATTATCAGTATCGATTATAAAGGTGATCGGGCTTGACTCACCATTATTTCCGGCTTTATCAAAAGCATAAGCTATAAGACTGTGAGGTCCCTGCTGTCCCTTAGGAATAGTTACCTCAACTACAGTTTCATTGTTACTGTCTGAAACAAATGTTGTCTCTAACTCGGTGGTTGTTCCGTTGTATGCATCAACAACACTATAGTTATTGATATCATAGTCAAATACAGTAAATCTGATTGTCACATCACTGCTGTAATACTGACCATAATCATAACCTTCTGTGAAATGATCCTTAACATATGGCTCATATCTGTTAGTAAACTTAGTTTTCTTCGGAGAATCTCCCGCTGTGATCTCAGCATTGAGCTGAGGTGCACTCGTATCAATCCTGAAGGTTGTTGTCTTACTTACCGCATGACCTGCCATGTCAATAGCGGTTACCGTAATTGTGTAAGTACCGTCTCCCTCACCAATTGACTTTTTAGGGAATACTCTTGAAAGAATAGCTGTTACATTTTTACCGTTTATGTTAAAGAGATCTTCACTGATCTCAAATGAATCAGAGCCGTCAGCAGGCTCGAATAAACCTGTAAGCTTAACATCCTTAAGATCAACATTCTCATCTGTCAGAGTATAACCAAGCTTTGCTGTTGGTTTAAGCCTCTGGTCTTCAACCGGTTCAGCGCCGTTAATGCTGAGTGAAAGCTCTGGATCAACCGTATCAATGATGAACGATACGCCATTGGTATCACCGGTATTTCCGATCCTGTCTGTTGCGGATGCAAAGATATGGTGCTTGCCTTCGCCTGTAACAGTTACTGTTGCAGTATACTCATTATCAGTTCCTGCCTTCTGTGTGAAGCTTGCCTCAAGCTCAACATCAGCACCGGTTACATAGTCATGATCATAAACCTTAAATGACTCCGGATTATTACCATCCAGATCATAATCAAATACATCAATAGTTACATTCACCTTTGAACTGCTGTATACCTGTGCATACTTAAGTTCCTTCTCAAGTCCGTTATACTCTGTCCTGAATGTTCTTGAATAATCCTCAAGCTTAGGTGCAGTACCTGAAACTCTCGGAATATTTAACTGAGGTACTGAGCTGTCAATGATAAACCAGGCTGACTTCTTCTGAATATTTCCTGCCTTATCCTTAACAGTTATGGTCACATCATAACGTCCGTCGCCCTCACCCTGTGCAGGGAATGCCTTTGCAACGAAATTATTTATCGTCTTCTCAGCTTCCGCAGCCTTTCCGGCAGGTGTAAAGGTGTATGTTAATGTAACATCATCCTCATCCTTATAATCATCTGTATAATCATAAGAAACTTTAACTTTTCCATTCTTTCTGAGACCGTTCCTTGCCTCACTGTTATCGAAATTAACAGTTAATTCCGGTTCCTTGTTATCATAAATAAATGAAACGTGCTTCTTATAATTTCTGCCGGACTTATCCGTTACAGATATATAAATATCATTCTTGCCATAATTTGTGATGGCAGGAGTAACTACCGTGTATTCACCTTTTCCGTTATTGGTTATTTTTGCCTCTATCGGAGTATCATTATTACCAATCTTGTTATAAACCTCTATTCCGTAAGGTTCATTACCAGAGAGGTAGTTATCAAATACCTTAAAGGTTACAGTAGCACCGCTTCCGCGATAATATCCATCATATTTGGTCTCTTTATTATCTCCAAAATGTCCCGAATATATAATAGGATCCTGAGGATTTACACCCTTGGTGGTTCCCTTGATCTTACTTATATAAATGTCAGGATCATTCTTGTCGATGATAAATGT
Organism: uncultured Lachnospiraceae bacterium; assembly: GCA_946544235.1. Lineage (GTDB taxonomy): Bacteria > Bacillota > Clostridia > Lachnospirales > Lachnospiraceae > Eubacterium_Q. The sequence goes on from CAMNMC010000106.1 coordinate 38,094, forward strand.
ATTATCAGGCTGTCCTAATTCTATCTTGTTGCCTGCAAGATCGTATACATAAGCTTCTTTAACTTTGTATTCACCCTCAGCGGTAAATGGTGCTGCATATATTGTATCATCAGCCCAATTTCCGCGCGGAGCCCTATAATTGTATATTATCTTGCTGTCATCGGCATCAAGATTTGCCTCAACAATTTTAGCTATCTCAGCAGAAACATTTTCCGAATAGATACTCTTTGGAGCATCACCATTAAGTAACAGTTCTGCCTTCGGAGCTGTTGTATCAATGATAAAGCTTATTGTCTGTGATTTTTCCAAAACCGCTTTGTTTCCGTACTTATCGGTTACAGCGATTGAAATGTTATAAGCGCCTTCTTCATCAAAGGTACAGCTTGCAGTCCAGATTCCTGAACCTTCAGCAGTCTCAGTCCACTCACCATCCGGTTCTATCACTTTTTTGCCGTTATAAATCTCGATGAAACTTACTGCATCTTCACCCGACGGATCAAGATTTGTATCCGTTACCGTGAAATTCAGTTTTACCTCATCTGGCGAATACTTATAATACTGATAATGATCAGGAGCTGTTGTTTTGCCCTTACCATTATCATAAATACCTGTATTTGCGTTTGCCACTACTGTTGATATTCCGTCAGGAACCACAAGGTCACCGTTTGCAACAGCTATGTCAACCACAGGAAGCTGCGTATCAATGGTAAATGTTCGCGTATAATACCTTACATTACCGGCAAGATCATATACCCTGATAGTAACTGTATATTCGCCGTCGCCGTCAACATTTTTATTGCCGTCACCATTGTCGCCAAAGATCTTATTGGTAGCGGCATCATTATATTTCGCAGTATCATAGATTACCTTAGCCGAACCATCTGCAGGTTTATACTCTGTATTAATCTTGACATCTGCATCATTCTTATGTGCCTCCTGTGCGTCTTCATCATCTTCAGGAGTATATACATAAGAAACGCCAACAGGTCCATTATAATATGCAGGATCAAGAAGATCTTTATTGTTAAACTTTAAAGCAAAGTTCGGCAGAGTCTTATCAATCGTAAAGCTGATAGTCTGACTGGCAAGACCGGTTATACTGTTTCCTGATTTATCCTTTGCTGAAATCGAAATATTATATTCGCCTTCATCCTCAAAGGTATAGCTTGCAGTCCAGATTCCTGAACCTTCAGTAGTCTCTTTCCACTGGAGATTTTTTTCTTTATTCGGTTCAAGCTCTGTCGTACCATTCTTAACCTTGATGTAACTTACCGCATCATTTCCTGACGGATCAAGATTTGTATCAGTTACAGTAAAGACTAATGTTACATCATCTTTTGAATACTTATAATAATCATATGTAATGAGATCAGGATCATCTTCCTCTTTACCATTACTATATGTTCCTGTGTTTTCATCTGTCGCAGTTATGCCTGCAGGCACTCCAAGGCTTCCCTCTGCTTTAGCTATTTCAACTACAGGAGCAGCATTATCATAAACTATGGTGAACACGATAGGGCTTGCTGCATTTCCAACGCCATCAGTTACATCAAGCCTAATGATATATGTTCCATTATCCGGAACAGGATGAATATCAGCAAGACTTATACTAAGCGTTGAATCCTCCAGATCATCCTGGTCATATTTTTTAAGCATTGGATTACCGTCTACATAAACAGGATCACCATTTTCATCAATTTCTGTAAATACGATATCTAAGTTTGAACCGGCAACATTATCTGTTATTACAATGTCTCTTATATCTACAGCTACATTGGTATAGATAACCTCGTCATTTACAACACCTGTTATAGTAGGTGCTGTTGTGTCGATATTAAACGTACCGGAGATCTCATTGTTAACATTACCGGCCTTGTCATGCACCCTGATAGTTACAGTACGAGTTCCCGTTTGATGAGTTTCTTCATCATCATACTGGTCAACCTTGTAAGCGTATAATTTTGAAGTGCCGCTTTCAGTATGACCGTTATATGTTGCGCCATCTACCTCAAGCCATCTATTTCTGTTAGATTGATCTAATCCGGACTCATAATCTCCTCCCCATCTGTCGTCCGTATAATTATCAGTAGATATGATTATATATACATCTTTGTAATATGTATTTACACCACTGTTGATTGCTGTACCCGTTCCATCAGGCTCTGTGTTGCCCTTAAGACTCGATAAGCCACTGGTGGTAGGCGCCTTCAGATCCACATAAAATATCTCCTGTGTCTCGGCAGACGTAAATCCATTCACATTGGTTGCAGAAACAGTCAGATCAAATACGCCACCACTGCCTTCAAGGTCGGAGATATTAACCGGTCCCATAGTAAACGTATATGTTAAAAGTCCGGTTTCATTATTTTTGATCAGCCTATGCTCCGCTCCTTCTTCCTCTGAAAATGCATCACCATACTTATTAGAAGGTGCATTTACACCATCAGTACTGAAACCAACACTTGCCACATCAAGCGGTACCATTGATTCGATAGTAACTTCAAAATATAAAGAAGTTGTTGTATCTGTAATATCGTAATAATTCTTTCCATCAATATCTACAGGTGTAAAACTCAAGTCTATTGATGCTACCGTCGCCGCATCATTATAGAACGATACTGTTCGCGATACAGGAGCTTCATCATCATTAGAATCAGCTTTATTGCCAAGCCTATCCCTAGGGAATATCGTATATGTCAGAGTTTTTGTACCATCAATGAAACCATAAGCTTCCTTACTAAGTGCAGTATAAGGAATCTCGATATAATAGGTATTACCGGTGGCATGAAGAATATTATAAACGGCATCACCGGCTGCTATTGTATTATCATCACCTTCACCGTTAGCAATAGTGACTGAGCCATAATCCGGCTCATCTCCGTCATCCATACCGGCCTGTGAATCAACAAGTTCAAATTCAATACGCAGGTTCTTTACCGCAGTAGCCAGAACATCATCTTCAATAGTAGTTGTGCCCTGCTTTACAACAACATTATCAACCACAGGTGGTGTCGTATCATAAACAACATAACCCGCATATGATGAAGTAGAATAGTTAACATTTGTTGCAATTATGTATATCGGTGTTGGACCTTCGTCCTCCAGTTCAATAGTTCCTTCATATAAACCACTCTCAGCATTATAGAGTAATGTACATAACGGTTCATCATCAGGAGTTGGGTTTACAATTGCATACGCTTCAACCTCAGAAGTTGGATAACCTTCATCTTCAGGATCATCAACATCTTTACCAGCCGTAAGCTTTGCACTTATAACGATAACTTCATTTTGGGTATAATATGGTGTATCCGCGTCAGTTTCAGTTTTATCTTCTCCATCAAGCTTAACATCACTTAAAGCAAAGTCATCCTCGATACACCTGACTTTAAAATGAACCTCATGTGTTAAGCCATACGCACTTGTTTCACCTATTGTCAACACATACTCATCAGCATTTTCACCTTCAGCAGGTACAGTTATCTTTGTATTAAATGAGCCGACAGTATCTGGTGTCAAATTATCGATTACAGCATAATCGCTATCACCTTTTTTGAGTAATGCAATTCCATATTTATCAATTTTAACATTGATTGTTATTTCGGTACCGGCTTCAGCAATTATCTCTCCCGGAGCGCCCGCATTATTTGCTCCATCAAGATCCGGAGTGTCCCATTTATCCCAAAGTATTTTATCTACACCGCTGCCGGTTGCTGTAACATAAGAAGATAAATAGTTCTGAATATTATCAAAAGTCCACAGTTCATCTGCAACAGTAAAATAAACATTACCGCCATCACCATCACTGGCAGTTGTTACATATCTCCTATAAGCTTTATAAGCACCATTCGGACATTCTTTTAAGTATTTATTTGCATCAACTAAAGATTTTGATTCAGCACCGAGTATATCATCCTCAGTCGGATCCGGATCAGAAGGCAGAATGATAAACTGGTTTTCTCCATAATAGTATATAGTTCCATTATCACCTCCCCATCTACTTTCGAGCTGATCATCCGATGCATGAGGACCACTACGATGATCCAGATCAACCTCATACGTCAGTTTTAGCACATCAAACGTCGCCCGACGTTTATTGCTTCCACCAAATTTCTGATCAAGATAAGTATTGGCTTTACTAAAAAGAGTGCTATTTCCATTCGCATAGTCAGTAATAACATTTGCAACACCACGATCTGTTTTTAATGTTGCTGTCGTACTGCCATTATTCAAATAAGTAGTATCCCACTCAAAGTTTTCCGTGTATAAGCACACCAAATAATCAGTTCCAAGAACCTCACTTTCAGCATTGGCTTTTTGAATATTATTGCTTCCATCCAGATAAAGGAACGCACTCGATTGTGTAGTTTCCACAGCAGGAAGCTTGAATTTGATACAATCATTCTGAACCTTTATAGTGAGTTCAGTTGGCTCGAAGTCTTCGTCAAACACACTTTCCAGATCAGCCTTTTGGGAAAAATTAATACCTGAAAGATAGCTGTCATCCTCGTACTTCGCAGTCATGTCGCCTTCTCCGGCCTTAACAATCTTCTTTGTACTGTTAACCTTCACAACGGTAAATACCATTGCCACGGCCATAACGAAGGCGATTATTCTATTTCGTATTTGTCTTTTTCTTCTGTTTTTACTCATACTCTATATTCACCTCCATCCTTAATCATCCAGATCTTCGCCGGTATTTACTACTGTTGCCGAATAAATAACGGTGATCATCTCTGAGTAATCAGTATCGTCATTATCCTCTGATGTCATCTCATCCGTACTTCCTATGTCACTTCCCATATCGTTAACGATATCGGTTCTGTCATGGCTGGTAAGAACTGATGTAACATCTTCTCCTACAGTTCCTGTAATATCCTCGTTGATGGTGCTGCTCTTCTGTTCAAATTCGAAGCTGCCGCCTGCGAGAACATCTGTCGCATCCTCATCAAGATCATCATCATATGCATCATCAAATTCTACATCTGAACCAAGTATTGCTGTTTCTTCCTCGTTTTGTGAAGCATCCTCGCTTCCGAGGCCGCCTGCACTCTGTCTGAGGATATCTGTTGCTTCCTCTTCTGGATTTCCACCCGGTACAGAACCATCTTCACGAAGCACTTCTGTAGACTCAGCCTCGAGATCAGAAGGTGAAGATGACTTTCTGTTTGATGAAGAATCTCCTCCGACCTTATACTCGTTATAGCCAAGAAGCTCTGTTTCCATATCCTCGTCGACTTTTCCGAAGCCAACATCAGGTCTCGGACTGTATTTAGACTTATTGTCCTTCTTCTCTGCTTTCGCAGCCTTACTGTCGAGAGGACCAGAATCAGCTGACTTCATCTCAGCCTCACGTACAGTGATCTTGCTGGTCGAATCATGAATCGCTTTATTCTTTGAAACTGATTCATATCCTGTTTTCTTGATTTCCTCAATTCTCTTTCTCTGAGTACTTCCTGAAAGATTACCGAAAACTGCAGGTATCTTCAGTACAAAGAAAAGTACTATCGTAAGAATCAGGAAAATGACACCGCATGCTATGCCGCCATAAAAAAGTATTCTATAAAATGTCATACGTCATCACTCTCCTTCCTTCTCATCATCGGCTGTTCCGCCGCCGGATGAGTTATCTGTCTTCTCTGAAGAAGAGTTATTCGTGCTGTTATTTGTCTTATCATATTTTCCGTCACGGAGATCGCCGACCTTAACCTTAAGTGAGGTCCATGTAGCATTGCTGTCAATCTTCGGTACACGTGCCTTAGCCTCATCAAAGAGCTCGTAAATATCCTTCTTCTGAGCTTCTGTATATTTCATCGGATCGCCGTAGCATTCAAAGAGTGCCGTCAGATGAGCAGCATATACCTTGGCTATGGCTGTTGACTCAACGCCAAGATTCTGCTCACCCATTTTATAATAGGTAAATGCACTGTCATAATCACCCATTGCTATATACATATCAGCTATACTTCTTACCTTTGACTCATATGCTGACTGGGCAGCCTTAACATTGCTGTTTGCGCTTCCTGATGCAAGGTCGATCTTGTTTCCGTCCTCATCCGTCTTGGAAGCGATAAGCTCGAGCATCGATCTGCTTCTCTCGATAGCAAGGCTGTAATAACCGCTTGAACCATCATGACCTGTTCCGTTGGTAATCTCGATATCATAGGTTCTTGCAGCGATATTCTGGTAAATAGTAGCTGCATAGTTGGTTATATCATATTCGTATTCAGCTGCATTTTCTGAATCAGAAAGATCTTCCTCTGCCTGTTCAACAGCCGCTCTTATAAGATCCAGATAATCCTTGTCTACGTCATTAATGATTCTTGTGTAGCACTTCATAATAAGGATGTAATTTGTAAACTTCTGATCATTTGAATTTGAAAGTCCCTTATTATAATTGTAGAAATCAGTAACGTTAACATAGACAGCATTTGTATCCATGATTCCGTTTGTAAGTGCTGAAGCAACTGTTCCCAGATACCTTGCAGACTTGCTGTAGGAATCATAATCCTTGCTGTAGTGATCATCATTCTTGTCATCGATCATCTGGAAATACTGTGCTGCCACTTCATACTGCTCCATTACAAAATACCTGTATGCTACCTGATAGATAACATCGGCATTAACTTTGTATGAAGGATCCTTGATCTTAGCCTCGATGGCCTTAAGTCCCGAATCAAGATCAAGTGCCGGTTCACCCTCACCGGTATACTGGCTGTCAACCTTAACATACATGTCGAGCATACGAAGATATGCATCAGAGCTGTCAACATTCAGGTTGATAGCGTCCTTGTAGTAATCTGATGCTTCCTTATAATCGCCTGACTCGTATGCCTCATTTCCGCTCTGTACCAGCTCGGAATAGTTCTCCATACGAAGTCTGTTGATTCCTTTATATCCTATAATGGCTGCAACGCCGCCTGCAACGGTAAGTACTGCAGAAGCGATGAAAATAGCCATTTTCTTCTTATTTTTCTTTCTGAATGAATCATCCAGCTCTGTATAATGGTCGAGGGCATACAGAAGCTCCGAACAAGACTGATATCTGTCTTCAGGGTTCGGCTGGGTACATTTCAGTATGATCTTCTCGAGACCTGTCGAGAGCGCAGGATTCCACTGCCTGATCGGCTTCATTTCATACGGAGGCTCACAAGGGTTCTTGCCCGTAACCATGTGGTACATGGTAGCACCAAGGTTATAAATATCCGTTCTGGCATCCGTCTTGTAGATACCACGTCCCTGTGAATCACCAAACTGCTCAGGAGCAGCATAACCTCTTGTACCGAGTGCAGTTGTATCCGCATTGTTCTCAATCGTGAACTCCTTCGCAGTACCGAAGTCGATAAGCTTAACGCCGCCCTCAGGCTTCAGCATAACATTTGAAGGCTTCATATCTCTGTAGATAATAGGCGGGTTCATTGAATGCAGGTAATCAAGAGCCGACGCAAGTTGTCTGCCCCACTCAATAACCTTTTCCTGCGGCTGAGCACCCTCCTCCTTCAGAATTTCAGCTATGTTGGTACCTTCTATGAAGTCCATTACAACGTAGATGATACCCCTGCTGTTAATGATATCAACGATACGCGGAAGTACAGGATGATCAACATCCTTCAGTATGTTTGCCTCTCGCTCGAGACCCTTCAGAAGTGTTTCACGGCTCTTGCTGCCGTCGTTCTTCATCTCCTTAACAGCCCACTGCTTGTTAAGTCGGTTATCACGTGCGAGGTATACGATTGACATACCGCCTCGGCCTATCTCTTTCAGTATTTCATATTTGCCGTCTAATACGGTTCCCTCTTTTGTCATCTTACAATCCCCTAATGTATGTATTTTAATCTACATATCGACCATGTATTTTTATTATGTCCTTCTCACGATGCTTCTTACGCCGCATCAATGCTGTCTGTTCAAAAAACTTATTCCTTCGGTGTCGTCTTGACGACGATAACCGTAATATTATCTGTTTCCTTGCGGTTCTTAACGAGTTCTGTCAGATATACACATCCATACTGAAGCTCATCATTTGTCGGTGTTGCCTTAGGTCCGAGCTTGTCAATGATCTCAGCCTCACTGATCTGATGTCTGAAACCATCCGAGCAAAGCAGATAAACTGCATCCTCCTTAATCTCGCCCTTGAGGAAGTCCGGCTGAACTATATTTGAAGCGCCGACACACTGAAGAAGTACACTTCTTCTCGGATCGATCTTCGCCTGCTCCTCAGTCATCCTTCCCATGGCAACTTCTCTTGCCACAAAGGTCTGATCCTTTGTAAGAACCTTTGCTGTATCGGTCAGCTCGTAAACACGGCTGTCACCTACATGCACTATATAGTATTCACCTTTATACATCAGTATCGCAGATACTGTCGTACCAAGCATAAAGTTATTGGCTGAGCCATAATTGCCAAGCTTCTGGTTCATGACCTGAATAATATTGTCCCAGTCATCATGAAGAGCCCCGACTGAAAATGTACCCTTAACTGCCTGCTTTACGAATTTGGTATCAAACCATTCGCAGAAAGCATAGATAACTTCCTTGCTGGCAAGCTCGCCCTTTGCAAGACCTCCCATTCCATCGCAGATAATCGCAAATGCTGCCTTGCCTGTCGGTGTATCAATGATCCTCACCGCAAGTGAGTCCTGATTGGTGCTTTTTCTTATACCGATATCTGTATTGTAACTTGCTGTATATTCCATCTTATTTCCCCACTCACCGGAATGTTCCGGCGCAACTGTATATTTATTCACCATCAATCTTCTGTCAGATGCAGATTATGATCAATCTCCGCTTCTGAGACGGAAGATGAATTCTTCATCTCCGAGCTTAACCTTAGTGCCATCTGTAAGAAGCTGTTTCTTACCCGGCTCTATCCTCACGCCATTTACATACGTTCCGTTTGTAGACTTGTTGTCCACGATGTAATTAGCGCCATTCGGTTCTCTTGTCACTACACAATGCTCTCTGCTGACTGCCGTATTGTGTTCGATAGCATAGTCCGCATGAAGCTTTGATTTACCGATGATAAATTCAGGCTTGGTGATGTAAATATTCTCACCTGTCTTGGTTCTGATAAATCTAGGAACAATCTTGTTTCCTGTAATTGCAGAATCATTGACCAGTGAAGTAACCTCCTCAACAGGTTCTTTGTCAACCTTTCCGGCTGCTGCCGCTGCGGCTGATACAGCCGCCTCGCGTCTGGCTCTCTTCTCAGCCTCAACCTTCTCTGCCGCCTCCATAAGAGCCTGAGGTATACCCGGATCCCAGTTAGGTGCCTGTTCTATAACCGGTGCTGCCGGTGCCTGTGGTACAGGCTGTCCCATCGGTGCCTTCGGTGCTTCAGGGGCTTTCGGCTGCTGTGGCGCTGCCGGCGCCTGTGGCTGTTTCTTCATCATCTGAGGAGGAATCTTCTGGAAATCGCCATCATCAATAAATGAGAACGAATCCTTATTCATCTCCTTCATTATATCGTCAAACGTATTTGCAGCTTTCTTATCTGCTGCCTGTTCCGTTTTTTCTTCTTTTTTCTCTTCCGCCTGTGGTACTGTCGGTGCCTGTGGAGCCTGTGGTGGTACCGGCGCTGTTGGTGCCTGTGAAGCCTGTGGTGGTACCGGCGCTGTTGGTGCCTGTGAAGCCTGTGGTGGTACCGGTGGCTTCGGCATCTGTGGTGACTGCGGCGCTGTAGGGATACCCTGCGGTGGCATACCCTGTGGTTTCTGTCCAGGCTGTCCCATTGGTACCTGCGGTCCTGTCAGCGGTGCCTTTGGTGCTTCAGGTGCTTTCGGCGGCTCAGGCATCTTCGGTGCCTGCATAGCTGTCGGCGCCTGTGGAGCCTGTGGTGGTACCGGTGGCTTCGGCATCTGTGGTGCCTTCGGTGCTTCAGGTGCTTTCGGCGGCTCAGGCATCTTCGGTGCCTGCATAGCTGTCGGCGCTTGTGGAGCCTGCGGTGGTACCGGCGGCTTCGGCATCTGTGGTGCCTGCGGTGCTGTCGGGATTCCCTGCGGTGGCATACCCTGTGGTTTCTGTCCAGGCTGTCCCATTGGTACCTGCGGTCCTGTCAGTGATGCCTTCGGTGCTTCAGGTGCTTTCGGCGGCTCAGGCATATTCGGTGCCTGCATAGCTGTCGGCGCTTGTGGAGCCTGCGGTGGTACCGGCGGCTTTGGCATCTGTGGTGCCTGCGGTGCTGTAGGGATACCCTGTGGCGGCATACCCTGTGGTTTCTGTCCAGGCTGTCCCATTGGAGGCTGTGCTCCAAGCATTCCCTGTGGTGGCTGTCCCATCGGCGGCTGTGCTCCAGGCATTCCCTGCGGCTTCTGCCCCGGCTGGCCCATTGGAGGCTGTGCTCCAGGCATTCCCTGTGGTGGCTGTCCCATCGGTGGCTGTGCTCCTGGCATTCCCTGTGGCGGCATACC
>CAMNMC010000107.1 GCA_946544235.1 uncultured Lachnospiraceae bacterium
ATGTATATTTAGGCTTATTCCTCGATAGCTCAATGGTAGAGCACTCGGCTGTTAACCGAGGGGTTGTTGGTTCGAGCCCAACTCGGGGAGCTTGAGCAATAAAAGCTCACATATATCAATTCCGCTTCGCGGTGTTGATCTAAATTAATAATTATGGCGCCATGGCCAAGTGGTAAGGCAAAGGTCTGCAACACCTCTATCACCAGTTCAAATCTGGTTGGCGCCTCTCTTTGGGAGCAGAAATCAAAGTATCAGATTTCTGCTCTTTTTCTTATGCAAAACAGGTGCTTCAGCATTAAAAGAATATAGTATTTTATATAATTTTTTGGTATAATTTTTTACAGACGATTTTAGTTACTCATTTTGATATTTTTTATCAATAATTAGTATATTTCCCATATTTTTAAGGTGTATATTTGTTTTACTGGCGGATTATTTGAACTATACCGGATGGGCTAGCGACATCAGTTGTACCGGTAATACAGTAATGCTGGATCCGATAGGTTTATGGCAGACTCATATGTCTGTCATGATTCGTCAGACAGAATATGACATCCTGCGGATACCACTGAAGAACATGTTGTTTTAGATGGCATGTTGTTTGATAGCCGGACAGAATGTATCATCTGGCCGGTTATTAATGATCGTCATCAAATATTTATCACATGTTAAATGTGGAAAATTTTATGACAGAGCGGATTATCGTAAGGATGATTGGATAAACAAAAACATCCGCATAGTATTATGCGGGAAGAAAAAAATGGGAGGGAACAGTATGAGAAAAAAAGGTCTTAAGACACTCGCGCTTGTAGCAGTATTTTCTCTTATGCTCACAGGCTGCGGCAAGAAGGATGAGAAGGAAGACAAAACTACAGTGACGACAACAGAAGCGACAACTGAAACTACTACGATCAGTGAGCCAACAGAGACTGAGGCTACAACTGAGACAACGGAAGATACCACCGAAACTACAACAGAGGCTACTACAGAAGCCACAACAGAGGATATTCCTGAGGAGATCGTTTACGACGATGATCAGGGAGACTATCATCTTGTATGGTCTGATGAATTCGATGGCGATAAGCTGAATGAAGAGAACTGGAACCGTGAGGTTCATTCACCTGGATGGGTTAACGCTGAGTGGCAGGCATATACAAAGGATGAAGAATATGCTTACGTTAAGGACGGCAAGCTTGTTATCCAGCCTACAAAGACTGAGAACAATTTTGGCAAGACAGAATACTACTCAGGAAGAGTAAATACAAACAACAAGCATACCTTCAAATACGGCCGTATTGAAGCACGTATCAAGGTTCCTGAAGGCAAGGGCTTCCTGCCGGCATTCTGGATGATGCCAGAGCTTGAAGGTTATTATGGCGTATGGCCTAAGTGCGGTGAGATCGATATCATGGAGGTACTCGGTGATAATTTAAATACTCAGTACGGTACACTTCATTTCGGTGAGCCACATACACAGAGACAGGGAACCTATCAGATCGAGGGTGACTTCTCTAAGGAATATCATGTATTTGCAATTGACTGGGAGCCGGGCCTTATTACCTGGTATGTTGACGGACACAAGTTCTTTGAGACAAATGACTGGTTCACAAAGTATGCAGGCGGAGAAGAGAAGCCATATCCGGCTCCGTTTAACCAGAATTTCTATATCATCTTAAACGTTGCTGTCGGCGGTTCATGGCCGGGAGATCCTGATGAGACAACTATCTTCGATGAGCGTGCAGCAATGTATGTTGATTACGTAAGAGTATATCAGAAGGATGAGTATGACGAGAATGTAGAGAAGCCTGTACGTGAGTACAAGTGGAAGGAAGCTGATGATACAGGAAACTTCATCACAAACAGTGATTTTGCCGAGGCAGAGGATCTTACGGATGATGTTGACTGGAAATTCATGACCTTCAACGATGGCGCAGGTTCAGCTGAGATCAAGGATGGCGAGATAACCATCAAGACAGAGGCAGCAGGAACAGTTGATTATGCAGTACAGCTTGTTCAGCCAAACATGCCTATGCATAAGGATTCAAAATATAAGCTTACTTTTGAGGCTAAGGCAGATGAGAAGAGAACACTCATTACCTGCGTAAGTGCTCCTGAAGTAAACTGGATCAGATATCTGGCTGATACAAAGGTTGATGTTGATACAGAGTGGCAGGAATACAGCTTCGAGTTCGATATGACTGAAGCAGACGATGATATGGGCCGTGTAGAATTTAACATGGGTAACCAGGGTTCAACAGCTACACTTCATATCAAGAATGTTAGGTTAGAAATCGTGGAGTAAAGCTAATGTAACAAGCCATGCAACATAAAAATGTGAGACACAGATGGGATGCTTGCATACCAATCTGTGTCTCATGTTTTTATGTTATACGGCGCCTACGGCGATGGTTCTTGATGCGCGCAGCGCGTCAAGAACAGTGCATGGATTGTTAACTCCACGATTTACCATTATTCTGTTGTCTGTATTTTTTCGGTGTGATTCCGACAGTAGTCTTAAAGGCCTGGATAAAATGGCTCTGTGAGGCAAAGGACAGCCTGCAGGCTATATCAAGGATAGACTCGTCGGTATCGCGCAGCAGTTCCTCGGATATTTCAATCTTACGCTCGCGGATATAATCACTTATAGGGATACCGATCTCCTTATTGAACTGTCTCGACAGATAGCTGGCAGAAACATTTGTGTATTCGGCAAGGTCGTTTAGTGTGAGTCTGTCATAGATATGTGAATAGATGTAATCGAGACATTTCGTAACAGGTCTTGAGATGCCGCGCTTATGCTTGATAAGACGCATCTTACCGGTAAAATCCAGGACCATGCTGTTGTGGATCTCTTCAACCTTCTCAAGGGTTGTGGCATTGTCCAGTCTTCGTATATAGTAGTCGCTCATACGGAAGGCACGCTCCGATTCAAGACCGTTCTGGATGCAGCCCCTTGTGATTATTGCGGCTGTCACGACCATATGATATTTGATATTTGTAAGTGGATTGGACGAAAGAACACCGACACCGCTACTGTCCATAAAGCGGTGCTCATCACAGTTCTTATGGATCGCTTCCATATTTCCGCTGAAGACATTGTGGAAGAAGGAAAGCTCCTCGCTTGTATCGCGGTGAACGGAAGAATCCTCGTCATATGTTATCAGATGAATATTGTTTGGTTTGTTTGCCATAGTATGTCCCTCCGTAAATCGCTGATTCTGATCGGTTCGACAGGGAATAAGTATAATAAGTGATCACCTATCATATATATAAATTTTAACATATTTTGGTATTTTCACGCAATGAAAAAGCAAGTTTTGCTTGAAGAATTGAGATAATGTGTTTATTATATGAATATTCGGGTGAATTACGGTTTCCGGTTATATTTATATCGGCTGCCGGTAATTTGTAAAAGTTTTAATCGGATATAATATTTATTGATTATCCGGGAGGATAAAGAATGGTTTATAATAATATTCTCGACGCAGTCGGACATACTCCGATGATACGTCTTAACAGGATGCCCGAGGAGGGCAGTGCAGAGGTCCTTGTCAAGATGGAAGCCCTGAATGCCGGTGGTTCCATCAAAACGAGAACGGCCTTAAATATGATAAAGCAGGCTGAGAGAGAAGGCCTGATCGACCAGAATACAATAATAGTAGAACCTACAAGCGGTAATCAGGGAATAGGACTTGCCCTGGTGGGCGCAGTCAGGGGCTACAGGACAATAATAATCATGCCGGATTCTGTCAGTGAAGAGAGAAGAAAGCTTGTAAATCATTATGGTGCTGAAGTTATTCTTATCCATGATTCGGGTGATATCGGCGCATGTATCGAGGAGTGTCTTCAGACAGCTCTTAATATGGCTAAAGAGAACCCTAAGGTTTTTGTTCCTCAGCAGTTTGAGAATCCAAATAATACTCTGGCACACAAGAAGCATACTGCACTTGAGATAATGGAGCAGGTTGAGGGACCTATCCATGGTTTCTGTTCAGGTATCGGAACCGGTGGAACAATTACCGGAATCGGAGAGGTTCTGAAGCGTCAGTATCCGGAGATAGAAATCTGGGCTGTTGAGCCGAAGAATGCGGCAATCCTTGCCGGAGGAACGATCGGTACTCACCTTCAGATGGGTATCGGCGACGGCATCATACCGGATATCCTTAACCAGACTATTTATGATTATATCTATGTGGTTTCGGACGAAGAAGCGATCGAAACCTCTAAGAGACTTGCAAGGGAAGAGGGCCTTATGGTCGGAATCTCCAGCGGTACAAATGTTGCCGCTGCGCTTAAGCTGGCTAAGAAGCTCGGTCCGGGCAAAACGGTTGTGACTGTACTTCCGGATACGGCAGAGAGATATTTTTCAACACCTCTGTTTGAAGACTGATATGCGTATGATCAGTTTTATGCGTATGATCAGTTCTGCTCAGAGATACGACTGTTAATGTTTGGGGACATTTATTTTAGTCAGTTTAGGAGTAATACACATGGCCGTAAATGAGACAAATATTGGAGATATGTCAGAAGAGACTGACATGAATGGTCAGAAAACAAATAAAGAGAATAAAATGGGTGTCATCCCGGTGAAGAAGCTTATCGTATCGATGTCGCTTCCGATGATGATTTCAATGCTGGTACAGGCGCTCTATAACGTTGTGGACAGTATTTTCGTTGCACAGGTGAGTAAGGATGCGCTTGCGGCGGTAACTTATGCCTTCCCGATGCAGAACCTGATGATAGCGGTTGGTTCGGGTACAGGCGTTGGTATAAATGCACTTCTTTCAAAGTCGCTTGGTGAAAAGCGTTTTGACCGTTCAAATGCAGCTGCCAACAACGGACTCTTGCTTACGCTCATAAATGCGTTTGTATTTTTATGTATAGGTTTATTTGGGGCCGGGCCTTTTATCAGGAGTCAGGTAAGCAACCCACAGATAGTAGAATATGGTACAACCTATCTCAGTATCTGCAGCTGCTTCTCCTTCGGTATCTTCTTCCAGATGACCTTCGAGAGACTGCTTCAGTCAACAGGACTTACGATCTACAGTATGATCTCGCAGGGAACAGGTGCGGTTATAAATATCATATTTGACCCGATACTTATCTTTGGATATTTTGGTTTTCCGAAGCTCGGAGTTGCCGGAGCGGCTTATGCGACTGTTCTCGGACAGGTGGTTGCCGCAACCATCGGTTTGATACTTAACCTCAAAGTCAATAAAGAAATACAGTTCAGTATCAAGGGAATATTTACACCGGTTGGTGACGTTATAAAGAGGATTTATAAAGTTGGTATTCCATCGATACTTATGATGTCGATTGGTTCGGTTATGACATATATGATGAACCAGATACTCAGTACCTTCTCGACAATGGCAACTACAGTATTTGGTGCGTACTTCAAGCTTCAGAGTTTCTTCTTCATGCCGATTTTCGGTCTGAACAATGGACTTATCCCTGTTCTTGCATACAACTATGGTGCAAGGAAGAAGGACAGGATTAAAGAAGCACTCAGATTCTCGATGAAGCTTGCAATCTCAATAATGCTGGTCGGACTTATTTCCTTCCAGATAGTACCGAAAATACTGCTTGGCTTCTTCAATCCTGACGAAGAGATGCTAAAGATCGGAGTTCCGGCGCTCAGGATAATCAGTCTGTCCTTCCCGATAGCCGGTGCATGTATCGCCATGGGTAGTGTATTCCAGGCCTTTTCGAAGAGTATGTATTCGCTTATCGTTTCAATCGGCCGTCAGCTTGTGGCACTTATTCCGGCAGCCTGGCTGCTTTCGAAAACAGGTGTGGTAACAAATGTATGGTGGGCATTTCTGATCGCGGAGGGTGTATCACTCATACTCTCAATGTTCTTCTTCAGGAAGGTACACAGGGATATTGTTGATAAGCTGTAATTAACAAGGCACAGACTCGTTCATGGAGTCTGTGCCTTGCTTGTTTTATGAATAAATACAAGTTTTGCGGGATAGACAATCTATCTGGTTTGATCAATTCCGTTTAGATATTCAGATGCCGGATTTGGTTTTTCATGCAATGTTCATTTTATGCCATATAGTTGTATGAGCCGGATGCGTTCATATTCTGAGGTGTGTTCATTACGTAGATTGCAGGCATCTTTGGCTTTCTTGCAAGCTTTACGATTCCAATGATCAGGAAAACGATACTAAGGATAAACATCAATACTGCAAATAAACCGGAACCGGCGTCAACTCCGCCTGAACGATATACATGCATTGCCTGGTTCTCAAGACTTGTGAATTTATTAACCTCTGCTATTGCGATGATAAAGCTTATGATACCGAGTGCTAAGAAGATAAGACCTGATATGGTTTTCTTCTTTCTCAGCTGAGCATAGGTTTCTGCCGGACTGCCCATTCCTGTCGGGTTCCATGCGCTGTAACTGTTTGCAGCTGCCTGATACTGGTTGTTTCCGTTGTTTGCTGCTGAGTACTGACCATAGTTACCGGTCGAAGGCGTATAATACAGACCGCTTGTACCTGCCTGATACTGATTCTTTGATGCATACATTCCATTCTCTCTCATTGTCATTTCGTTATTCATAGTTTCTTCCTCCGTTTTTTCTGCCCCTTGGGCTGTATTTTTTGTTCTTATACCTATAAGACACATGAAATCCGGATTAGATTTTACAAATTTTAAAAAATTTTGAAAATTTTTGTAATTTAATGAAAAATATTTTTATGAGAAGAATAAATTTTAAAATTCAATAGAAATATTATACGATTTTCATAATTATATGGTTGTGAGGTATGATGGGAATATAAAAGGGCGTGACATTTGTCACGCCCCGGTCGATTGGTTTAAGAAGATATAAGAAGATATATATTATAATTATTTTTCAGTCGGTGCAATATAAACATGCGTATCAGCGGTTTTATAAATGATATAAACCTTGAGTCTGCCCTCACTATCGATAATGTCTTCGTAAGAGAAACCGTTAAGGTTTTGATCAAATGTCAGAATATCATATGTAATCCCATAATCCTTAAGAGAATCGTAGGCTGCCCCCGGCATAAGAATGATATATTCGCCGTTTAATGCATTCGCAGCATCACCAACAGAGTTAGCGGTCTTAAAGCTGATCGTATAACGGTCAGGACGCTTCAGCTCCGAAATATCCGCGGTTGCTTTTGCTTCAGAACCATCACCCATCATTGACATATAGTATTCACGATAGGATATGTGTTCATCATCCGGGAAGGAAAGCTCCGTACCGCCTCGTCCGTTGCCTGTTATAAATGATATTGTATTTTTGCCCAATACAGAGAAAAGGTTTTCATACAGCTTACCTCTGTCAGGATCTGCACCAAACAGATATTTTATCGAAATATCGGTCTCGTATGATTTTCTGAACAAAAGCTCAGCGTCATCGCCGACAAATCCGCGGTTTTTGAGGTATTTCAGATTTGATATGATACCATTCTCGTCATCGAGCTCGTATTCGGCGTAATTGTACGCATCTTCGGTACTTGTCACGGTTCCGCTGCCATCAGTTTCCACATATGTAATATAAAGCGTCTGAGCTCCGCCGGCACCGGTGGCTTTTCTTTCACCGTAAAGATATTTAACAGGTGTCAGATCCTTAACTGAATATACTGAAAAATAGCTTTGATATGGGAGGAGACTCATGGTTTCATAAATATACCCTGCAACGATATATTTCTCTCCGTTCTGGCTCATTAAATATATGTCGTCTATACGCTGCTTATGATCAATGTCCGGATAAAGCTTTGCAGAAGCGGTGATGGTTACTTCGTCATCATCATCGCATTCATACAGCTCGGCAGTAAATTCATAATATTCATAAGTGTAAGGCTCATCGCCGAGCTCTGTTTTGTCATTTCGTCTTATGACAAGCATCTCAGAGATGCCATCATTATCAAAATCCTCGATCTTAGCTTCACAAATACCGGAATAGTCGTAAGGATAATCTGCCAGTGTCGGCCAGCTGTCCGATTCTTCAGGTCCGTAATTTTTTATTGTGTAGGCCTCAAGTGTTAAGGTATCCGGATTAAAGGTATATCCGGTTACGGTGCAGTCCGTATCGAAGACCTCGATAGTTGTCTGTGAAGGATCGTAAATATTATATTTTGGGATCAGGTCTGTTTCCAGGTAATCCCGTAGGGTTTCGTCTGCAGATACTTTGGTAAAACCACTTTCCGAAGAGGCTGTTTCGGTTTTTCCGTTATCTTCACCGAAGATGTCGGAAGCTGTACTGTCAGAACCTCCTGCATACTGAGAAGATGATCCGTCCTCGTCATCAATATAACCGGTTACAGTTTCATTTTTAGTATCCTTATCATCCTTGTTTGAGTTTACGAGGGTGACTGTTCCTACGGTAAGCCCGCCGACAAGTACGACACTCGCTGCAGTTACAGCTACCTTTCCGGCAATTGTACCGAAAATCCCTGCCTTTGCAGCGGTACTGCCAGAAACTGCGGCCACCTTTGAAACTGCTGCTCCGGCTGTCAGGGCACTTACGGATGAACCTGAACCAGCAGCTCCGGCAGCGGCACCTGCTGTAGCTGAACCCACTCCGCCGGCCGCAGCGTTTACACTTGATGCACCTGAGCCTGCACCCGCATAACCCGTACCGGTAGTACCGGATACTGCTACTGAACCGGCTGAAGAAGCACCGGATGCAGAACCGGAACTCACCGTACCGGATGCAGCCCCTGCAGCACCGGCTGCCGCGGCACCGGCCTCGTAAATATATGATCTTTTCTGCAATTGCATAAGTATAAAGAGAAGAACAACAGGAGAGACGCTGTAAAGCCTGTAACCTCTTTTCTCGAGTTCCTCGCCCTTGGCTTTGATCTTCTTTCTTCCGTAGTTAAGACGTGAGGTAACTGTATTTTTACTGCATTCGAGAGCAGTTGCGATCTCATCTACACTATGGCCTTCGAGATAGAACATGATCATGCATATCTTCTGTTCTTCCGGAAGGGAGGAAAGCAGCTCATTTACCAGATCGGCGGTTTCCTGCTTGGAATATCTTTCTTCGGGATTGAAATCAATCCTCTCATCAACTATAAGATCCTGAAATTCTGTAATATCGCCTTCGCCGTCATCATGGTCCATTTCCGAGAACAGAACCGGATTCTTAACTCTCAGATAGTTCTTGGCTGTATTTGCAACTATCATACCAAGCCAGGAATCGAACTTCTCAGGATCATTCAGCATATTAAGATTCTGGAAGGCTTTCATGTATGCATCCTGAAGAACATCGGCCACGGTGTCATCGTTCTTTACATATTTCTGCGCAACATAGTATTTTGCCTTATAGGTTTTATCATAAAGGTAAGTGAAGCCATCATTATTGCCATTCAGCGCAGCACGTACGGCATCACCTATACTGTTGATACGCCCGGGCTGCATCACCGGTGTGCCGCAGTTTCCGCAAAAGGCAGCATCATCTTTCAAAACCTGTCCACAATTTCTGCAATACATATTGTTAACCCTCCATGCTTTCCATAAGCATCTTATAGATCAAAAGCTTAAGCTTTGTATTTTCATCATGGTTCTGCATATCGTATCTCATAAGCATTATAAACCATTTTAAGTATTTATCATCCATTTTTTCTGTATCTTTGTTTTCTTTCATACATATACGCCTCCTTAGATCATATAACTTTGTTAATGGTATCCGTAAGATATTTAGGCATGTGTTACCACGCCTCGAATATCCTTATACTATTAAGACACATGAAAGGGGTTTTAGATTTTATAATACGAAAAAAACAGGCTCAGGTTTATACGATAAGAAGGCGCAAATGGAATATCAGTCAATGGATCTCTCTTTTCAGAGGGATGCTATAAGCTATGGTGTTTCATGGTGGTTTGCTCTTATCGGACTGGTATTTCTTTTTATAAGACCATTTGTATATCTGTGTAAGAGACAGAATTTCTATACCGGATTCAGGAAATAAATACGTACTTCCGGCTTTGACACAGTGGCAAAAAAAGAGTAGAATTATATATGCAGAGTTATGGGAAAATATGGTGGAATCGTATCTCTGCAGTGGGGTTAAAGATATTATTGGGGAATAATATCGGTTACAAAGGATGCAGGTATATATGGGTGGAAATAACAGAGATAAATATATAGAATTCATCAGACGACTGGTGGATCTTACACATTCAGAGATCTTTGATCATGAAAAGTATAAGGTGCTGATAGCTGATATATGTCATCATTACAGACTTGCCAAGGGTGTAACGGAGTTTTACCCAACGCCGAGGATGGAAATGATGAAGCAAGGCGAGGTTTTCTGTGATTTCGATAATGGGAAGGGCGAGAAAATACTTTATCATCTTCGTATCGTATCACAGACCAAAGCGGTCATCATAGGAACTCTCTATGTTGAGGATAATGATGAGGACTGGACCGGCGAGGAGATGGAGCAGCTTGACACCCTGTTCAGGATAATTATCGGTTTCGTCAGTCGTAAGCGCCTCATCAGAACTGTTGAGGATTTTGGTTTTCATGACATCGAGGGTTATCGTAATTTCCGTGCTTTTGCCCGTTATCTGGATATAACCAATTCAGAGAATCGCCTGGGCGGAAAGATTGCTTTCCTTTTTGATCTGCACAATTTTGGTATAGTTAATCAGGAGATCGGACGTAAGAACGGCGATAAGGTTCTGCTTAACTTCTACCATATGGTTGAAAAAGCCATAGGTGATACAGGTATAATCATCCGTCTGGGTGGCGATAAATATATAGGTGTATTTGATCGTAAGGTCAAGAGAGAAGTATTTGAGCTTATTTCAGGTGCAAATGTTCCATATGATGACGCCGGCGAAAAGTCTGTAAGAGTATCTGCAGCGGCAGGTATCTATATGCTTCCAAATCCTTTTATGATGAAGAGTCCTGGCGATATCATGGACAAGATCATGATCGCAGGCAATGCAGCAAAGAGGGAGACAGAAGGCGCCATCGTTATTTATGACGATAAGATGAAGGCCGAGAAGGACCGCGTCAAGAAGGTTCAGACCGAATATAAGAAGGCCCTGGAGAAAGAGGAATTCCTTGTTTATTATCAGCCGAAAGTTGATATTGTCACCAGAAAGATTGTAGGGGCAGAGGCTTTATGCCGCTGGATGAAGAAGGGCAAGATCGTTCCTCCGATGGAATTCATCCCGATCCTCGAGATAAATAACGATATCTGCGAGCTGGATTTTTATATGCTGGATCATGTCTGCCGGGACATCCGCAGATGGCTGGATGAAGGCAGGGAGGTTGTTCGCGTATCGGTAAATATGTCAAGGAAGCATCTGGTGGACGTTGATCTTCTGGATCACATCATGGCGATCATTGACAGAAACAATGTGCCTCATGAATATATCGAGATCGAGCTTACGGAGACCACGACTGACGTTTTCTTCCGTGATCTGAAGAGAGTTGTCAGCGGACTTCAGGAGCAGGGTGTCTGGACAGCTGTTGATGATTTCGGAATGGGCTACTCGTCACTTAATCTGATCCGTGAGATACCATGGAATGTCCTTAAGGTTGATAAGAATTTCGTCCCTAAGAATATGAATGACGAAAGAAGCATCGACAACCTTATGTTTAAGCACGTTATCTCTCTTGCCCAGGATATGGGTCTTGAGTGTGTTATCGAAGGTGTTGAGACTGTGGATCAGCTTGAGGTGCTTCGTAGAAATAACTGCAATATAGCGCAGGGGTATTTCTTCGACAGACCGCTTCCGAAGGAAGAATTTGAATATAGGATGGATCAGAAGATATATCCGGAAGAATAAGATAAAGAAATCCCACGTGAAGATAAATCACGTGGGATTTCTTTTTAGTGCTTTTTTGTCGGATCCTTATGTGTAAAGGCGCCGTTATGATTTCTGAGGAAATACAGGAGTGATATAAAGGACGACTTATATAACACAAACTCCTTGTTGCGGAGCATCTCGAGTATTTCTTCTTCAGTAGCCCACTTAACCTGTTCTACCTCAGTCTCCTGAAGCTTAAGGCTGTCCAAATCAACATCCAGATTTATTGTATATATATCGTTAAAACCGCCGTCGAAGTATATCGTCATTGCCGGACGTACTCCGGTAAGGTCATAATCAAGTCCGATCTCTTCCTTCAGCTCTCTGGAAGCTGCCTGCTGGCTTGAATCCCCTGCGAGCGCACTGCCTCCTGCAGTCAGATCCCACATGCCTGACCAGCCGTTTTTGAAGGGCTGTCTCTTTTGTATAAGCAGTCTTCCATCACTTCCGAATACGCATACATGTACAACAAGACGGTAGTAGCCTGCAGGGACTTTTGTACCTCTTTCAAGCGTTTTACCGGTTCTGTTTCTGTTTATGTCATACAGATCAAAAAACTCAGACATGATCTATCCTCCCCGATTAATACATATTTAAAACTATGTGAGAATTATAACATTTTCACGGGGCTTTTAACAGGGGCATTTTATTGATTATATATGAATATATTATTGAAAGAAATATAGCTGTAAGTTATACTGAAAAGCAGTGAAATATAACTATTCCGATATAAACAGGAGGCAGGCATGATGGAAGAAAAAAAGGTTCATAAGGGACTGATCGGATACAAGGTTTTAATAAAGCGATGGAGTGATGTTGCTGACAGCCGGGTTATGGAGGAGCTTCTGATGGATCTTGCGGGCTACAACGAGGAAGACGCAGAGAAGCTGATCGATTCAGCACCTCCGGTACTTATAGCAGTTGATATGACACATTCGGGAGCGGTTTATCTTGCAGCAGCCTTTGAGATGTACGGCTGCACAACGGATGTTTATTACCAGGATGAGCATATTGAGTTCAGTGAAGAGATTCCGGAGATATTTAATATCGAGGGTGATCTCACGGCTAAGTCAAGATATGTATTTGAAAATATATCCAATCATAATCGTGTCAGCTTTGATGAGGAAAAGGATAAGACTCCGGGAAGCTTCAGCAGCTACCACATGAGTAATGAAAGACTTATCATGAATCATAAGAGGAGACCGGTTGAGCATAAAACCATCACCCAGAAGCCGCTCGGATATGTTCCTGAGGGAATTCTGGGATGGCAGCATCGAAGAGGCGGAAATCCGAGATAACATTATCGAAGATATATCATAAATAATGATAAAAGAGTGAGAATAAAAAATGCATGAAGAGTTTTTAATGGGAAATGCAGCGATCGCACGCGGAGCGATAGCTGCGGGACTTAATCTTATAGCCGGATATCCCGGCACACCTTCCACAGAGGTGCTTGAAAATGTGGCAAAGTCGAAGAGAGAGGGAACCTATGTCGAGTGGTCCGTAAATGAGAAGGCCGCACTCGAGGTGGCTGCCGGTGCTACCTATGCCGGAGCCAGAACCATGGTGACAATGAAGCAGGTTGGACTGAATGTTGCTTCGGACCCTCTGATGAGCCTTGAATATGTCGGAGTAAAGGGCGGAATGATAGTTCTGGTTGCTGATGATCCGGGACCGATATCATCTCAGACCGAGCAGGACACAAGGAAGTTTGCGGAGTTTTCAAAGCTTCCATGCTTTGATCCGTCTTCTGTTCAGGAGGCGTATGAAATGGTCAGCGAGGCTTTCGAACTGTCCGAGAAGTACGGAACGCCTGTCTTTCTTCGTTCTACGACAAGAGTATCACACGGCTATGCAAGTATATCCGTAAAGGATGAAGATGAATATTATACAAATACACCGGAAGGCTTCGTGAAGGATTCAAAGAGATGGGTTATATTTCCGCGTCTCTCCTATGCAAATCATCAGAAGATAGAGGCCAGAAATGCAGAGCTGTCGAAGGTTTTCTCGGAGTACAAGAGAAACAAAATACTCTTTGGTGCTGAGAGATCTGAGATCGGTATCGCAGCGGGCGGTATCAGTTATTCATATGTTCTCGAGGCCATGAAGGAAACCGGAAGACTGTCGCTCTTTAAGGTCAGTACACCCTTTCCGTTCCCTGAAGAGAAAGCGTTAGAGTTCCTTAAGGGTAAGAAGGAAGTACTCTGCATAGAGGAGCTTGATCCTGTTATTGAAAGGGAGCTTATCTATGTATGCGGTAAATATAATCTGGACGTCAGGATCAGAGGAAAGCTGACCGGAGATACTCCGAACGCAGGAGAAAATACGATCGACAGCGTGAAGGAGAATATACTGAGTTTTATTTCCGACAACGCATCCGGCAGTGATACTGAAAATTCCGGTGTGGCAGCTACTGTCAGTACCGGTAATTCAGACAGTGAGACAAATAACGATTCAATATCCGGCAGCGGAGAGAGAGAAACACCTCCGCCACTTCCGGTTCGCCCACCGGTCCTCTGTGCAGGCTGTCCGCACAGGGCTTCCTTCTACGCGGTCAAGAAGGCCATGCAGGGAAGAAAGACCATTTTCTGCGGCGATATCGGTTGTTATACACTTGGTAATGCCATGCCGCTCGACATGGTTGATACCTGCCTCTGTATGGGAGCAGGTGTAAATATAGCCCAGGGCGTCGGACATATCGAGCCGGACACAAAGTGCTTTGCCTTTGTGGGTGATTCAACCTTCTTCGCTTCGGCTATAACAGGTGTTGTAAATGCAGTCTACAATCAGGCAGATATGACACTTATCGTTCTTGATAATTCAACAACCGCAATGACCGGCCATCAGCCGCATCCGGGAACGGGGCATACCATGATGGGCGAGATCGTTGCGAAGATAAATATAGAACAGGTGCTTCGCGGAATCGGACTCACAACGGTTGAGACCATTGATCCGCTTGATATGAACGGATCGATCGAGCTTATTAAGAGAGTTGCGGATGAGCCGGGCGTGAAGGCGGTTATATTTAAATCGCCGTGCGTTGCGATCGTTCCGCCGAACAAGGCTCTTCATATCGATCAGGAAAAATGTATCAAGTGTAAGAAATGTATCCGCGAGATCGGCTGTCCGGGCATAGTTATAAATGACGGCAGGGTTGAGATCGATACATCTCTTTGTACCGGATGTACGCTTTGCTCACAGATATGCCCTGTTGGTGCGATTTCCTGACGATTGCCAGTTGTTCTGAAGATTTCTTACTGTGATGATCATGAAATACAGTTCGTTTTAATAATCTGCAGAGCATGCCGGCAGGTTTGATATGTATGTAATTCATGAATAGCTATTCATTATATATTTTGCGAATATAGATGAGGCAGATGTTATGAGCTACGTGGAATTCAGAAACGTAAGTAAGATATATAACAGCGGCGACGTTAAGGTTGAGGCGCTGAAGGAGGCTTCCTTTGAGATAGAGAAGGGCGAGATATGCATCATAGTAGGTCAGTCCGGTGCGGGCAAGACCACCCTGCTCAATATCCTCGGAGGAATGGATAAGCTGACCACGGGAGAGATACTTCTGGATGGCAGTGACATTTCCAAATATAGCAAGAAGCAGCTTGCAACCTACCGAAGGAGAGATATCGGGTTTGTATTTCAGTTTTACAATCTGATACCTAATCTTACTGCGCTTGAAAATGTTGAGATCGCCTCGCAGCTTTCGAAGAATCCTATGGATCCGGCAGAGGTTTTAGAGAAGGTCGGGCTTTCCGAAAGAGAGAGTAATTTCCCTGCCCAGCTTTCCGGCGGAGAGCAGCAGAGAGTATCGATTGCAAGAGCACTTGCGAAGAATCCGAAGCTCCTTCTCTGTGATGAGCCTACCGGTGCACTCGATTATGAAACCGGTAAACAGATACTCCAGATCCTTCAGGACTGCAGCCGTGAGCGTGGCATGACGGTTATAATAATCACGCACAACTCTGCACTTACAGCAATGGCTGACCGTGTCATTCGTGTGAAGAGCGGGCGGATTTCGTCTGTAAAAATGAATGAAAATATCGTTCCGATATCGGAAATTGAGTGGTAGATTTATAAGAGATAAAATATAGCATTTCATTATCGACATTTTTCGGCGATAAGGAGATGTTATATTTTTTTATACATTTGTTAGAGAACTGTTAGAATGGTATATTATCTTAACATTACATTATGAAAAGTATGATTTCTCATAGATGATCAAGTATTATTATATCAGACAGAACAGGCAAAAAGTGGATAATTATTTAACTTTGCAGAATCGCTAAAACATGAATCATCATGGACAAGGGGAAGAAAAAGATGAAAAGTTTACGAGGGCTGGTATTCAGGTACATATGGAAAAACAAACTAAGAGCGGCTATGACGATCGTGGCCGTTTCTATTTCTGCGTTTGCAATATTTACTATATTTTCCTTCGGACTGGGTATTGGTTATAACAAGAGATTAAACCAATATAAGAGTGAGGGAAGCTGGGATGCTGCATATCTGATCTCAAAAGGTACGGCAGAGGAGTTTCTGAAGCTGAAGAAGGGGGAGCCATCTGATGTTTCAGACAAAAGCTGTAAAATAAAGGATATATATGTCGCAGCAATCAGTGAAAGTATTCTTTATGTAGATGATGCGGCATATTTTAAAGGAGTATCTTTAAAAAATGGTCGATATCCTCAGAATGAAAAAGAAATCATTGTATCAATAAATACACTTAATAATGCGGACTTTTTTGTTACGCCAAATCCTCAGGTCGGTAAGAAGGTTAAGATCAAAAGAATGCATAAAAATCAGCCCGAAGAAAAGATTCTGGTTGGTATTTATGATAGTGGGAGCGATTATGATACTTCGACGTTTGAGGATTTTGCCAGTCGCATCTATACGCTTTGGGGCAGCTTGATGAACAGTAAGATTGCGGAGGAGTCAGCGTATGATGGTTTAAGTTGTGATCCGCGTGATCTGCCGATCAGTGTGATGGGGTCAGAAATTGTTGATTCTGAAGAATATAATGTTCTGGTTTCCTTCACCCAAAAGAAAAATATAGAAAAGCAGGCAGAAATACTTGGCGACAGGATAGGGACTTCACCTGAAGTAAATGCTGCTGCAATAGCTCTTTATGAGCCGGACAAGTCGGCAGATGATTACGCGAGTGCATTTTTCACAGCTGTTCTTTTGATAGTCGCAGGAATCATCGGACTGGTGGTAATGGTCATCATCCGAAACTCATTCAACATATCAGTCAGTGAGAGGGAAAATGACTATGGAATGTACAGATGTATCGGTCTGACAAGAAAACAGATCATCAAGATGGTTCTGTTTGAGGGATTTATAATCGGAGTGATCGGTACGATTGTCGGCGTTTTGATAGGAATACCCGGATGTAAAGGTCTTTATTCTGTTTTAAACAAAGCCAGAATAACGAATCTGTTTATTAGTGAACTTATGTCAGAGACCGGCACGCTTCATTTTTATTTTATGTGGAAGGCACTTGGACTTACGGCTCTTTTTATGGCTGTTATAGTAGGCTATTCAATGGTTTCTTCTATTGAGAAGCTTTTTAAGATGAGTCCGATAAATGCTCTTCGAAGCAGAGACGATATTGATAAAAGAGTTACGAAAAGGCTTCTTAAAAAGAAGAGAAAGAGTGTGTTAAAAACCGGACCTGCAGGGTATTCGGTGTGGTATGGTTTTAAAAACACAAGGCTGAGAAAAGGCAGATTCTATCTGCTTGTCATAAGTCTTTCGGTATGTCTTGGTGTTGTTATTCTTATAGGCTGTATTCTCAGAACGGTGATCTATACTGAACTGAATAATCAGATGAAGCCGGCTATAACGATTGACGGAAAATGGGATAATCAAAGCTTTTCAGATATAAATATTGATCAGCTGAAACAGGATTTTTCGGGGAAGAAGGGCTTTAATGAAATTGGATATTATACAGGAGACGTTATTCATTGTGGAAAGAATGTTGATGAAGAAATATGGCAAAAAACCTATGGCTATGTGAAATTCTACGGACTGTGTGAACGGTATTATAAGTTATTTGAAAAATATACGGAAGAGCTTTCTCTCTCTGAAGAAGCTGATGCTAATAATGTGATAATGATCAAGGGCAAAGTAAAGGATGACAGGTATCCTCCTGAGATAAATAAGGGAGATGATATAGATTATTACGGCACTAAGATTCATATTGCAGGCGAGTTATCGCCGGTTGTCTTTGATCAGCAGGTGATGAGGGAGCTTCCGGATCTGTTTAATATCGGAAATGGATATTACTATTTTTTCTATCTCTCTGAATCGGGCGAATCAATAATAGATCAGGATAAGATAAAAGAGGATCAGGAAGCTGTAAAAAGCAGTAATACCGAAGAAGAAAATACCGGTCTGTATAGTATGAATAATCTTCTGTCGGACAACTGGAAGATGATATTTGTATATGAGGATCTGCTTGAGGCTGATGGAAGTATAAGCACTTATTTATCAAATAACAGATACAATTATTATGATGATTCTTTCATTATTCAGGGAATGCATATGGTCAGGGATGTTGTTAATTTCATAGTTGCCATTATCCTTGTGGTTATTATGTTAAATCTTGTAAATGTCAGATCCGCTGATATCCTCCAGAGAAGAAAAGAGATCAGACTTCTCAGAAATATAGGCTTCAGCAAGAGAGATATCAGAAAATCTGTCATATCGGAAGGCTTACTGGTCAGTATTTGTGCGACGATTGCGGGTTTTATCCTCGGCGCAGGACTTGCATATCTGCTGGCTAAGGCAATCTATACAGGAAACGGAATGATGGGAATGTTCGATCCGTTTTATATGAAGATTAATTTCAGTGTAGACTGGACAACGTTTATCATCACGGCAGCGGTTGTATTTGCAATCAATATCATAACCAGTCTGATCGCGCTGGCGCTGGTGAAGAATGACTACAAATGATGACGGGCGGAAGATATGACAGGATGTTACGCATAGTGATAGAAAACAGGAGGACAGAAAAATGTCAGGCTTGATCATAACACAGAAACTTAATAAAACCTATGGAAAGGGAGATTCCGCAGTCGTTGCGGTCAATAACATAGATCTTACGATCAGGAAGGGCGAGTTCACGGCCATCGTCGGAACTTCGGGTTCGGGCAAGTCGACACTCATGCACCTTCTTGGAGGAGTTGACGATCCGACAAGCGGTAAGGTGCTGATAGAGGGTGAGGATATATTTGCGCTGAATGATGAGAAGAGATCGATTTTCAGAAGACGCAATATAGGATTTATATTCCAGGAGTACAATCTGATCCCTATACTTACCGTTGAGGAAAATATAGTTATGCCGATTCTTCTTGATGGTAACAAGGTTGATAAGAACGAGGTGGAGGAACTACTTGAGAGACTGGGACTTGCCGACAGGAGAAATCATCTGCCGAGTCAGCTTTCCGGTGGCCAGCAGCAGAGAGTTGCGATCGGCAGAGCTATCGTCAACAGACCGTCCATCATCCTAGCGGATGAGCCGACCGGTAATCTCGACAAGCGAAACAGCGAAGAGGTTATCAATATGATGTTCGAAGCGGTTCGTGATAGAAACGAAACGCTTGTCATCGTTACGCATGAGATGGATATTGCAGCCATGGCTGACAGGATCATCCACCTTGAGGACGGCAAGATCGTGAGCGATACGATGCAGACGAAGTAATGTATGTTATATGAATGACAGACAGATTTGTCTATTATGATTGAATAGTAGAAGGATCAGTTTATTATGCGGCTGAAGCGACAGATGGGAATGTTTACTACTCGGTTGAGGTAGCAGATGGATATACGAGTGAATTGATGAGAGAAAAGGAGTAAGGCACAAATGAAGAATCTCAGAGGACTTGTATTCAGATATTTAGCAAAGAATAAGGTTCATTCAGCTACGGTAATTCTTGCGGTAACATTATCTGCTCTGATAATATTTACGCTTTTTTCTACAGGAATAAATATAGATCGGAGCAGTGTCGAGAACGCTTATGAAGCGTCCGGCTGCTGGGATGCGGTTTATAGTGTTGATTTCAGGACAGCAAGAGAAATGGCAGGTAAATCCGAAGAAGGTTCAAATGATAATAAACAGTATATTTTTATCAATAAGAATCAAGAAATAAGTGCCAGTGATGCTGGATTATTAAAGAATCTTGTGATTTTGAACGGAAGACTGCCGAGATCATCAGATGAGGTGATGGTTTCTACGGATGTTCTGATGCACCCGGATGAGTTTGGGCGGCTCGCCGGATATGATATTAAGCCCGGAGGATTTATAATTTACAAACGAAAAGAACTGGTCGGGATTTCAGAGGAGGAATTTGAGAAAAGAGCAGATGAGCTTATTAATGAAGCGCATATGAAAGCATATGAGAGAGTAAAGGATACGCCGGAATTTCTGGCAGAACTTGAAACCTATGAGAAGAGACGGGCGGATGGAAGCAGGGAGGTACCGGATAGTATCTATGAGCTTCCGTCGGTGAGAACTACAGAGGAGGATTTTGCCGAATACTATGCTTTTTGTGATGAATATATGCCTGTGACCTTTGTTAAGAGAAGAATATCGGGCATATTTAAAAGTGACAGTGCAGAGGTTCTTGAGAACTATATTACGATATGTAAGGGCTTTTCTTATTCTGCCAATTTTGTGACTGTCGGAGGTGAAACGGACGATACTGATAAGGTACTTGTAATAGCAAGCTTTAACAATAAGAAAAAACTTTATGAATGTGCCGAAGAGCTGGGTGATATTTATGGTGCAGAACCAAATGTAAATGAAACTGCCCTGAGCTTATATGAGCCATCACGTACGGTGACGGCATATAAAACCTACCAGCTTTATGCGACACTTCTTATCATTGTTCTTCTCTTTGGTTTTGTTATTATTGTGATTATCAGAAATGCATTTAACATATGTGTTAATGAGCGTGAATACGATTACGGAATGTTCAGGTGTATAGGGCTTACAAGGAAGCAGATAATCAAGATGATAATCCTTGAAGGTACGGTACTCGGGATGGTCGGAATTGCGATAGCCATGCTTATCGGCGTACCGCTTAATAAGCTGTTTATCATTATGGCAAACCGTTCGCCGTTACTGTATAAATATATTTCAGAGTATTCAGGAACAAAGGGATTTATAAGATACCATTTCAGTGTTGTACCGTTTCTGATCACCGGTATATTTATGATAATAACCGTATATTTTTCAATGGTTGCAGCTATTGAAAAGCTTTGCCGGATGAGTCCGGTGACAGCACTTTGTGGCAGGGATGATGTTGAAGGTGATAAGGCTGTCAGGAGACTGATACGTTCTGACAAGAAACATCGTAGAGAAGCAGAGAAAACAGGCAGAGGATCACGGAATAAGAGGTCAGGGAGTCTGGTGGCAAAGCTGTTCGGTTACGAGGTGGGCTACGGTTTTAAAAATATTGTCGTCAGGAGCAGGAGGTTTATTCTTTCTGCATTTACCATGGCGCTTGGAGTTACTCTTGTTATCGCCAGCAGTGTTGTTGCAAGAACGGCATTTAATACCGAATATAATAACCAGGAAAAACCGGCAATAACGATTGATTCTGAGAATATTGATACTATCTATAGTGATATCAGAAAAATGGATGGCTTTCATCACATGGATAGTTATGTGATGCAGTATATTTATAATGAAAATCCTGAAACGGAAAAGGAAAGAACTGAGGCAGCCAATAATACTTATATAGGTCTGTCTGATAATTACTACGATATGCTGATATCCTATGCTGAGCTCGGGGAGATGACGACAGAGGAAGGTGTTGTAAATGTCATACTTAAGAAGTCTCAGTACGATGACGAGATTATGGATAAATACTATGATGACGTTCAGATCGGAGATATAATATCTGCTAACGGAAAGAAGCTTTACGTATATGGGATAGTTGAGGGAAGAGCCTATGATCATTTTATCTATGAAGGAATGCTTAAGGGCGAGGATAGAATGAGTATTCCTATGGCATACGAGGCATTTATTTATGATTATAAGTATGACAATCTGCTTTTTCAAATAGATAACCATCTTAATGGAATGGGCATAAATACATCCGGTTATGGTGAAGTCTATATTGATTATGAGGATTATGACGGTGCAATAGAGAATTATCTGAGGGAAGCGAATGTTAAATTTCAGGAAACAAGCGATGGCATACAGGCAGTTAATTCCATTAGGAAACTTAGTTATGTGATAGCTGTTATAATATCTATATTTGTAACAATAAATATGATAAATGTACGTTGCGCAGATATGGATAGCAGAAGGAGAGAATTCCGCTTGCTCAGAAGAATAGGCTTCAGCAGAAAGGGGATCAAAAAATCCGTTTTATCAGAGGGGTTGATAGTAAGTTTGATAGCAGCACTCTCGGGAGTGATTTTGGGGATAGCGGCAG
Organism: uncultured Lachnospiraceae bacterium; assembly: GCA_946544235.1. Taxonomy (GTDB): domain Bacteria; phylum Bacillota; class Clostridia; order Lachnospirales; family Lachnospiraceae; genus Eubacterium_Q. Next base: position 22,272 of record CAMNMC010000107.1, read on the forward strand.
GCTTCATTATTTCAAAATTAGAATATGCAGGTGGTGGCTTCACAGGCAGTTTCAATGACAGTTTTATGCAGATCAGATACAGTATTAACTGGCTGATAATTCTCATCAGTGTTATAATGGTCGTGGGCTTATATTATCTGATCGGATTAATTGCTTTTCGCCATTCGGAAAAAAAGCGTGAGGATTGATTTGTCTTGACAAATAAAGGAATGTAAGGATGCAGAAGATTCTTGTTGTTGAGGATGACAGTGCGCTTGCTGTCGGACTGAAGATTGCTCTAACAGATGCGGGATATCTCTGTGAGGTAGCGGAGACATTCACGCGTGCGAAGGAGATTCTTGAAGAAGGGAATAGGATGACTGAATATTCCCTTCTTATTTTTGATGTGATGCTTCCGGATGGAAACGGTCATGAGCTTCTCAGAACATACAGGAATGCCGGCGTAAAGCTGCCGGTGATCTTTCTGACGGCTGTTTCGGATGAAGAGAGCGTTGTCAGAGGGCTTGATCTTGGTGCTGATGATTACATTACCAAGCCGTTTAGAAACGCAGAGCTGCTGTCGAGAGTGAGGGCAGTGCTGCGAAGATACGAAAACATGATTACTGCTCCGGGAGGTGAATCCAGTAAGGCAGATGGAGTAAGCAGCAAAAGAAATCCTGTGATCACGGATCAGGATGATATAAAAAATGCAGAGGGAGTTTATTCATACAGAGAACTGGTCATAGATACAAAGGCTGCAACAGTAACTCTTTCCGGAAAAGAGCTTGCGCTTTCTTCGGGCGAATATAAGCTTCTGGTGTATTTTCTGAAGAATCAGGGGATATGCCTCACAAGGTCAAATATTCTTGAGAAGATATTCGATGAATCCGGTAATTTCGTTGATGACAGTGCACTGTATGTCTACGTGAACAGGCTGCGTGATAAGATCGGGGATCTGAAGAGAAAGGATCCTTATATAAAGACTGTCAGAGGAATCGGATACCGCATGGAGAAAATGTGATAATCATGCATACAGAACGTGAGATAAAGATAATAACTACTGTATTTATTTCGGTGCTTCTGATCACAAATACTGTTTTGACGGCTGTGATCAAGGAGCCTCTTTTGGCGTGCCTGATCGCATCTCTTGCGCTTGTAATTCTGTATATTTCGGCGGTTGTTATGGTAAAGCGTATTTATGCAAGAATTGCCGGTGTAAGGACTGCTGCGAAGGAGCTGTCTATTCGGAAGTCAGCAAATAATGAATCGGAAGGTCTTTCGGCGATAAAGCAGGAAATGCTGACCGAGGGTGAGTTTGGCAAGCTTTCGGGAGCAATCTATGATATGTACACAGGTATTCTTGAAGCGGCGGACAGGGAGAAGGAACAGAAGCTTTATCTGAAGGATATGATCTCTGACATGTCGCATCAGTTAAAAACTCCAATCGCAAGCTTGACACTATTTACGGATATATTATCATCACACGCTGCATCACAGGGCTGGGGTGAGGAAGAGATAGATATCCTCCGCAGGGAGGAGGGACAATTGGAGCGGATGAGATGGCTCACACTATCGCTTCTTCAGCTTGCTCGTCTTGAAATAAACTCAGTTGAATTTAAAAAGATCAAAACGCCTGTACTGATGCTGCTTCAAAATGCAGCGGCAGAGCTCCTTCCGATGGCCGAGCAGAGGGGGGTAAATATAGTAGTTGAGGATGCTGAGTCTGAACATTTCAACGATGATGGACAGGATATTATAAATACGGTGGTTCCCGGTGTTGAACAGAATGAAGCGCATTTAGAGGAAAATACAAGACATGACAGTATTTCAGCGGAGATAGAGGCCGATCCGGAATGGATGCATGAGGCACTCAGCAATATTGTAAAAAATGCTATCGAGCATAGTCCTGAGGGTGGAACCGTAACTCTCGGCTGTACAAGGACTCCTCTTATGATAAAGCTCACAGTGACTGATACCGGGAGAGGCATCCCTGAGGCGGACAGACTTAAGGTATTTGAACGTTTCAGCCATTCCTCCGATGCAGCTTCAGTTAATCCGGACAGTGTCGGCATCGGTCTTCCGCTCAGCAAAAATATAATTGAGGAGAACGGCGGACGTATTTATATTGAATCGAGATTTATCGATGAATGCAAGGCTTCGGAGAAATCATACACTACTGTAAATATAATATTTAATAATACGATGAAATAATCAGATGCAACGTCAATATAACACGTGCAACCGGAGGTTGACGAAAATATACATTCGGGTTGGTTGAAAAGAGAGGGCGTAGAATTTATTATAATATCACGCAAGAAATTCAATAGCCCCCCATACCGAATAAGACGGTATTCACACACCTGTAAGCGAAGTGACGAGCGCATATAGGTGTGTGAAGTTTTTTTTATGACAGATATGCTTCAATCTCACGGTCCATCTCGGCTGAGATATCGCCATCGTTCATCCAGACTCTTGACCATTCAACAACCTTTTCTAAGGCATCCTCGATGCCCCACTTAGGTTTCCAGCCAAAGGTGGACTTAAGAAGCGAACAATCAAGCTTAAGGAAGTTTGCTTCATGAGGGCCGCCATCATAACGGTTTTCCCAGCTGAGGCCTTCTCCCCATTTTGAACAGAAAATATCAACCAGCTCACCGGTTGTGACGCAGTCCTTATCATCGGGACCAACGTTGTAGAAGCCGGCATATTTTGTATCTTCGTACTGAGCCTTTGCAATCATAAGATATGCGAAAAGCGGCTCAAGGACATGCTGATAGGGACGTGTGGAATAAGGGTTGCGGACGATGATCTTTCCGGCATCAGGGTTGTTTCCGTTTGCTGTTGAAGATACATCAGTTGTTTTGTTCGGCTCAGCAGCTTTGTTTGCTGTTGCGGCTCTCACGCAGTCAGGGACTATTCTGTCCACAGCAAAATCTCCTCCTCCGATAACGTTGCCCGCGCGGGCTGTAGAGACGCGTACTCTCTCTATATCATAAAATGAATTGATATAGCTGTGAGTCACGAGCTCGGAGCAGGATTTACTGTTTGAGTAAGGATCGTAGCCGTCGAGAGGCTCATTCTCCCGGTAGCCCCAGGCCCATTCGTTGTTTTTGTAAACCTTATCTGTGGTTACGTTCAGGAAAGAGCGGACACTGTCGTGGGTCCTTACGCATTCGCAGATATTTACGGTGCCCATAACGTTTGTTGCATATGTGCCTACCGGATCCTTGTAGGATTCACGGACAATCGGCTGAGCTGCGAGGTGAAGAACTATTTCCGGCTGAACCTCATCAAAAACCTTTGAGAGATGGTCCAGACTGCGGATGTCACCAACGATGTGGCGAATATTTTTCTCGATACCTGAAAGCTTGAAAAGACTTGGTTCTGTAGGTGGCTCGAGTGAATAGCCTGTTACATCTGCGCCTGCGTTGATAAGGATACGGCAGAGCCATGAGCCCTTGAAGCCGGTGTGACCGGTGACAAGAACCTTTTTGTTTTTATAGAAAGCAAGAAGATCTGACATAGTATTTCTCCTGTTAATTTTATGAGATGGATATCTGATTTTGAGCATAATTATGAGTAACAGTTCGTCGTTTGAACAGTAGACAAACTACGAGTCACAAGCATACGGTGATCATATGCAGGACACCAATATCAGTATACTACAAACTATTGCTGTTTCATATATAAAATTAAGTGCTTTTTCGGTTGTAAGAAAGAGATAATACGAAGAAAAACAGGGATTGTAATTGTTGATCAGTGATCATCACGGGTAGATTAATATGAACCGGTAAAATAAATTGCGTCAGAGTGCATTAAAGTATATAATCAAAAAGATGAGTGGTCCTTACGTATAAAGGGACTGAATATCGGTGAATAATATTTGGTTAAGGTATTATCATGACAAAAGCTGATATTAAAACGGACAATAAAATATGGTATCTGATCAGTCTGATATGCTTCTATATACTTCGGTTTTTTCTTGGAATATTTCATAAGGAACTCACGAAGAGCGGTTTCGAAGCCTTCATGCAGTTTGTAAAATTTGGCATAGTCGGACTCAGCAATACGATCATTGCTTATATAATCTATGCGGGAGTGCTGTTCCTTTTTGAAAGCAATGACTGGCTGCCGAAATACGATTACCTGATAGCATCGGTGCTTTCCTTTGTGTTATCGGTGCTCTGGTCATTTTTCTGGAACAGCAGAAAGGTATTTGTTGTTGAAGAGGGCGAGAAGAGAGACTGGTTTCCGGCGCTTGTGAAAACCTTTGTGGCATATTCGTTCACGGGGCTTTTCCTCAGTAATGTGCTGCTGGTTATCTGGGTTAAGGTATTTCATATCTCAAAATATATTGCACCGCTCATTAATCTGATCGTTACGATTCCGCTGAATTTTATCATAAATAAGTTTTGGGCTTTCAAGACTAAAAAAACGAGCGGAAAGAAGAATCAAGAATAAAGTGCTATGCAGAAAACTGCAGGACGTAAATTCCTGGAAAAGAACAGTAAAAGATCATAAAACCACTGGATATAATAATGTTGAATATATGATAACAGATGAGATGATATAAAAATCTGAAGGGAGGTATGATTCCGGTTGGGATTAAAATAACCGGATCATGTTAGGAAAATATGGGAAATAAGGAAAATGTGCAGGAAACAAGAGAGCAGCAGCTCCGTGCTGAAATACTTGAAAAGGTAGCTGAATACGCAAAGGAGTTCCATGTTGAAAAGCAGAAAAGCAGAGATGATAATTTTAAGGAAGGCGACAGGGTGCCTTATGCCAGCCGAGTTTATGACGAGAAGGAAATGGTAAATCTTGTTGATTCGGCACTGGAATTCTGGCTTACGGCAGGAAGATATACAGAGGAGTTCGAGAAGAAGTTTGCAGAGTATCTGGGTGTCAGATTTGTGAGTCTGGTCAATTCGGGCTCAAGTGCCAATCTTATTGCCTTTGCGGCACTGACTTCACCACTGCTCGGTGAAAGGGCTGTACGTCCGGGTGATGAAGTGATCACTGTTGCTGCGGGCTTTCCGACGACGGTAAATCCGATCATTCAGTATGGCTGCGTGCCTGTATTTCTGGATGTGGATATTCCGGGCTACAGTGTTAAAACTGAGCTTCTTGAGGAGGCTTATTCCGAGAAGACCAAGGCCGTTATGATGGCTCATACTCTGGGAAATCCTTTTAATCTTAAGGCAGTTAAGGAGTTCTGCGATAAGCATAATCTGTGGCTGGTTGAGGATAACTGTGATTCGCTCGGATCGCTTTATACAATTGACGGCGTGACCAAGCAGACCGGTACCATCGGTGATATCGGAACATCTTCGTTCTATCCGCCGCACCATATGACCATGGGCGAGGGAGGAGCGGTATATACCGATAATCCTCTTCTTCATAAGATCATCAGGTCGATGCGTGACTGGGGACGTGACTGTATATGTCCTCCGGGCTGCGATAACTTCTGCGGTCACAGATATGACGGCCAATATGGAGATCTGCCGAAGGGATATGATCATAAATACGTTTATTCGCATTTCGGATATAACCTTAAAGCGACGGATATGCAGGCTGCCGTAGGCGTAGCACAGCTTGAGAAGTTCCCGGAATTTGCTGAAAAGAGAAGAGAGAATTTTAAATATCTTTATGAAAAGCTTGCTACCGGTGGTGCTGAGGAGAAGCTTATCCTTCCTGTTGCTGAGGCGGATTCTGATCCTTGCTGGTTCGGATTTATCGCGACCTGCCGCGAGGGTGTTGACAGAAAGAAGGTTGTTCCGTACATCGAGTCGAAGAATGTTCAGACGAGAATGCTCTTCGCCGGTAATCTTATCAAGCATCCTTGCTTTGATGAGATGAGAGCATCGGGAAAGGGCTTCCGTGTAGTAGGGGACCTCAAAAATACAGATCTTATCATGGACAACAGCTTCTGGGTCGGAGTTTATCCGGGCATGACAAAGGACAAACTTGATTACATGGCGAAGGTTATTCTTGAGGCAATTGCTATCGACTAGAACCTCAAAAATGTCAGAGTTATATGCGAGTTATTGGTGGTATCGCTGATATCCATCGAATAATATAATAATAAAACAACCGGCAGTATATTCTCAAAAGAGAGTATGCTGCCGGTTTTATTATTGATCAATCATCCGAATAAAGAATCAATGGTGATTAATTAGATAACTAAGATAACGGATATAAATTATAATCTGTCTTCAAACAGGAAACGTATCTTATCATATATCTTGCCGAACTCAACCTTGCATTCGCCATTCCATATTCCCACAGGAATTGTGTCCTCAAAGGAATATTCTACCGGTTCTGAGGACTTTTCAAATTCATAAACCATTATTGCCTTCTCATCGGGGATGACCACCCAGTATTCTCTGACACCGGCATTTTTGTATTTTTTGAGTTTACGGACAGTATCCATGTACCAGTTGCTTGGCGACAGAACCTCTACTATAAGATCGGGAGCGCCCTTAACTCTTTCGTAAGTAATTTTTTTTCTGTCACAGACTACCAGAACATCCGGCTGAACCATTGTTTTATCATCGTTGTCGAGTTGGACATCTGTTGGAGCGATGGATGGGACACAGGGACCTCCGTTATTTTCAATAAACCTTTCAAACTCATTTAAAAGAAGACCGCCAATTCTCTGATGCACAAAGGTAGGAGCAGCCATATCGTAGAATTTGCCATCAATAAGCTCAATCCTTGTGCCTTCCGGAAGGGCGAGATAATCCTCCAGAGTCTTGTTGTCGTACGAATCAATATTTAGCGCGTTTGAACCCTTGAAGGATCCATATGAAGAACGTTCAGCTACCATATCGGCTTTGGAGAGTTCGTCATCCGAAGGTTCCTTATTGTAGTTGTCGCTGTTAAGATCCAGGATATCAAATGCCTTACTGAGTTTGATAAGCGTGCTGCGGCGCGGAGTACTCGTTATTCCACAGAAGATCTTCTGGACGGTGCCAAGAGGAACATCCGACAGATCAGCTATCAGCTGGCTCGAGCAGCCGTGCTCTTTTTTCAGTTTCATCATCTCTTTAAGTGTATAAATTGCCATATCAATTCCTCCTCGCATCCGAAATATTTCTTTTATATTACCATAATATATCCAATATAACTGTATGTCAAACAGGATATAGTGAAAATAATTATTAATGGAAAAGAAAAGGAATAAATACGGTACAGGTAATGTGAAGCTCTGCTAAATACAATTGTTTAAATGCTGTATTAATGGTATAATATAATGATAGGCAAATCGAATTAAACTGATATTTTGTATCGTGATACAGATATCAACCGGTAACAAAAAATGATAGAGCATATAAACAAAACAATCGACAGATATTTAAATACAAATGCCGAGGAAGCTGATACGGAACGGACGAAATATCCCTGGCATATGCCGGGGCATAAGAGGAAGCCTGCGCCGTGGGAGTTATATGATGCCGATGGGAATGTCAGCTGCGAAGAGGAAGGCAATGTGGAGGCTGAGGTAACCGGCAATAATATGTTCAGCAGGATATTCTCACGTGATCTGACGGAGGTTCCGGGGCTTGATGACCTGCATTATCCGACAGAGATGATAAAGCTTTCAATGGAGGAGCTTGAGAAGGTTTATGGTTCGTACAAGACGTATTATCTTGTAAATGGGGCGACCTGCGGAAACCTTGCGGCTATTTTTGCGTGCGTTAAGGAAGATATTGCGGGTGATAAAGCGTCTGAGATAAAATCGGACAGGTATTATTCCGGCACAGGGCGTAGTAATAATGCTAGCAACACTGTTATCAGGAGCGATGGAAAGACAGAGCATGTCTCCTATGATTTATATTCCGAGAAAATTATGAAAAACAAGAAGCAGAAGGCGGTTATCATTGCGAGGAACTGTCACAAATCAGTATTCAATGCGATGCAGCTGCTGGATGTGAAGCCGATATACATCTATCCTGAAATCTCGAACGAACTGAGTATCGACGGAGAAATCAGGGCGGAGGATATACGTAAAGCAATAGAGAGAAATTCGCAGCTGGATATCCGCTGCTGTATTATCACATCTCCGACCTATGAGGGCGTGATCTCAGATATTCGCGCTATCAGCGAGGTTCTGCATGAGGCAGGGATCCCGCTTATTGTTGACGAGGCGCACGGTGCGCATTTTCCGTTTTACGTGAGTATGTCTGAATCCACTGAAATGAATACTGAAAATGGAATGACTGATCATTTTGCAGACAGTATTGAAAACGATATTCAAAATAATTGTGGGATCGATAAATGTGATTTCCCTTGCAGCGCTCTCTACCTCGGTGCGGACATCGTGATCCAGAGCCTACATAAAACACTTCCGTCGCTTACGCAGACCGCGGTTCTGCATATTTCCAAAACATCAATGAATGATAATAGCGGCGGTCATAATTCTCAGTCGATTAAGGATGAGAATAGCAATATGAATCGTATAAGAGATAACCAACTCGATGCACTGGCACGAAATATAGAAAAATATCTTTCGATTTTCCAGTCCAGCTCGCCGTCGTATATCTTTCTCCAGACGATGGAAAAATGTATATCATGGTGTGATGCAAACAGAGTTGAGTTTAAGGAGCATTATGAGAGAATACTGCATTTCAGAGAGGTCTTCAAGCAGGCCGGACTGAAGAACCTGAGACTTTTTGAGTATAAAGCTGAATCAGATACAGAACCGGATCATATTTCCCCGGATTTTACCCGCTTAGTCTTTATGGTTGACGGTATAACCGGCAGGAAAGCGGCAGAGATACTGGAGGAGAAATACGGTCTTGTGTTTGAGATGGCCGGAACGGACTATATTACTGCTATTTCGACGGTTGCAGATGTCGAAAATGATCTGCAGGAATTGTTAAGTGCCCTAATAGATTTTGATAAGTATATTTCGGATAATAAAGAAGAGACAGCGGAAGCCGGAATAAAAATCAGTATTTCTCTAAAAACAGATGAGGGTGTATTACCGCTGGAGAAGGCAGCAGGCAAAAGGATAACCGATTATATCTATGTTTATCCTCCGGGGATACCTATCATAGCGCCGTATGAGATAATCAAGGAAGAGCATATAAGAGAGGTATATCACAGCGCAATATGTGGTTATGAAATACGAAGCGTATCTTGTAGGGTTATTATTCAAAAAAGAAAGGAGAATATTAATGAATAAGAAATATATTGATGATGATATTTTGTTCAAATATGAATACCATAACTATGGTCATGCTTTGGAAATACTACATGAAAGCTTTCCAAATGAGTGGAAGGAAATTCAGGATTGCTTAAGAAAGATAAAACTAACAGTTGAGGATATTTCTAAGGCAGGGGGGAATGAGAGCCCTATTCCCAAAAAGTTTGATGACGTTCTGTATCCTTATGGATGGAGAGAGATTCGTATTAGCGGTGATTTGATTGTAAAAAAATATCCTAGACAGATTTCACAAAGGCGCGGTCGATTTGCAGATGAACCATTCGAAACAGAGGTTATTGAGGGGTATATTGACGGACATAATATTGATTTCCTTAAAAATCGAGTGGCTTTTGATCTTGAGTGGAACAGCAAGGACCAGACTTTTGATAGAGATCTTTTAGCAATGAGAACATATTTTGATTGTGGATTAATAGATGTTGGGATAATAGTTACGAGATCAGAAGAATTAAATGATATTTTTAAAGAAATTGGAATTATGCCTAAATATGGGGCCAGTACAACCTGGATGGGGAAATTAACTTATAGGCTTGATAGCCGTAGGAACGGTGGATGCCCTATTTTGGCAATCGGTATAAGGAAGGGAGCTGTAGAAGGATATGAGCGAATTAAAACATACGATAAACTCCTTAATGAGTTTCACAGCAGGTAAAAAGTATAACACAATATATGCAGATCCGCCATGGCAATTTCAGAACAGAACTGGAAAAGTTGCACCAGAACATAAAAGGCTTATGCGTTATGAAACAATGACTTTGGATGATATTAAAGCACTCCCTGTTGTTGATATTGCAGATGATAAGGCGCATTTATATCTGTGGGTTCCTAATGCCCTATTGCCAGAAGGGTTGGCAGTTATGGATGCTTGGGGATTTGAATACAAGTCCAATATCGTTTGGGAAAAAATCCGAAAGGATGGAGGACCAGATGGTCGAGGAGTTGGATTTTATTTCCGCAATGTGACGGAATTGCTTTTGTTTGGAATAAAGAAAAAAAGCTCACCTAACAGGACTTTAGATCCAGCGAGATCACAAGTTAATATTATACGTACTATGAAGAGGGAACACAGTCGTAAACCTGATGAAATAATACCAATTATAGAGTCGTGTTCACAAGGCGCTCGAATTGAATTATTTGCAAGAGGAGTGCGCGAAGGTTGGGATATGTGGGGAAACCAAGCAACAGAAGAATATGAACCTACATGGAATACGTACAAAAACCATACAGTAGCAAACGTTATTGCAGAGGATCATGACTATGGTCAGATAGGCTGACATATTAATAAGATGTAGAGTTTCAGTTAAGATGGTAATTATTATTTCCATATGTATGAAATAAGCAATACTAGGTATAAGGGTTTTAGAGACGGTTTTAAAAATATTGAAGGAAGATTATAGTATGCCAGTTTGACCTGGGCAGGCCGGTCTGAAGGGAAATATTATAATAAAATCGTTGCAAATTAGGTTGATAAAAAATACAATGTATATTGTATACAGTTTTTTCGATGTTAAGAATAACTAATAGTTCTTTGAAACATTGCTTATACGAAAAGTGACAATGAAATTGGGGTGATTTACGGAATGATCACTAAGAAAGCATACGGAAAAGTAAATCTTGGACTTGATATAACAGGCAGGCGTGAGGATGGCTACCATCTTGTTCGTATGGTCATGCAGTCGGTGGATATTTTCGATACGCTGACCTTCGAGAGACTAACACATAATGAGATAATCACAGATGAAAACAGTATCAAAAACAGTGGGTCAGCAAATACTGTAAGCGGCGAAGCGGCAGATGGTGGTATTGCAGAAAAACCACCTATAATCATCACTGCCACCAATGATCCATCCCTCTCTCTTGGCGAGGATAACCTGATCTATAAAGCGGCTCGTCTGCTGATGGACCGATTTAATATCGCTGACGGTGTAAGGATTTCTCTCACAAAAGAGATTCCGATAGCTGCGGGAATGGCCGGCGGAAGCAGTGACTGTGCGGCTACTTTAAAGGGAATAAATGAACTCTTCGAGCTGGGGCTCAGCGAGGAAGAGCTGCGAGATATCGGAGTAACTCTCGGGGCGGATGTTCCCTACTGTATCATGGGAGGAACCGCACTTTCTGAGGGAATAGGCGAGATACTTACAAGACTGCCTGATATTCCGAAGGTGACATTTCTAATAGCAAAGCCTGAGTTCGGAATATCCACGAAGGAGGCTTATGGTGCATTTGACAGTATTCCGGAGGCGGACGTGAAGCATCCGGACATCGACGGAATGGTTGAGGCGGTGCGAAGCGGTAACCTCAGCGGTATCACGGACCGACTCGGAAATGTACTTGAGCAGGCATCTATTCCGGCTCATCCGCAGATAGAAGAGATAAAGAAGATAATGGGTGAAAACGGAGCGGAGGCTGCTCTTATGAGTGGCAGCGGACCGACTGTTTTCGGAATATTTACAGATACGGACAGAGCATGGGCAGCGCTCGAAAGGCTGCAGGAGAGCGAACTTGCCGCGGAGCTTTTTGTTGCCGGACCTGCACAGGTATAGTGTTATATTTATGTTCGGGCAGCATAACATATTGATCAAATCCACATTGATGATCTTCGAAAAGAAATGGGATATAAGAAGGATTATCAGATAGTTGTAAGAGTATTAGGAGTAACGCATATATGAAACTGGAAATGGATCCAAATGAATTTCTCCCCCTTCGGGAGGTTGTATTTAAGACTCTGAGAAATGCGATAATCAAGGGCGAATTTCAGCCGGGCGAGCGTCTCATGGAAGAGAAGATCGCTGCAAATCTTGGCGTCAGCAGGACTCCTGTCAGAGA
>CAMNMC010000108.1 GCA_946544235.1 uncultured Lachnospiraceae bacterium
ACTCTGGTCTTGATATGCTTTGATGCCCATTCGCCGAAGGCAGCTGAACCGCCCGCCTTGTTCATAAGCTGAACCATGGCACCGAGTATTACGAGAAATACAAGTATTCCCACATTGTAGGAATCTGATAAAACTGCAATTACTCCGTCCTTAAACGTATGATTTACTGTTCCCTCGAAATTGAAGCCTGAATAAAGGAGCGCTCCACAGATAACACCTATGAAAAGCGAGCTGTAAACCTCCTTTGTGAAAAGTGCCAGTGTGATTGCGATAAGCGGTGGAAGCAGCGACCAGGCTGTCTCCGTAACACTATCTGCGTCCGTATTAAATGCAGCGATCGTCATTACTACGATAACCACAAAGAGTGCGATCAGAAACTTCAGGTTTCCTTTGTTCTTCTTTTCCATTTTTACACTTCCCTCTTAAAATTTTTTTCTTACTCATATATATTCGCCCCTCAGGAACAAATATATATGTAATAATTCTGTCAGATCACTCTTTACTCCAGAGATAACAATAAGCCTGCGTACGCGCGGCAAAACGCTCTGTTTTAAGGAGCTCTCTTACTTCTGCCCTAGTATACCACCCTGCTTCGATTTCTTCCACTGAAGAATCGCTTCCGGTTATCTCGCCCGTACATCTTCCTACAACGCATACATTCTTCTCGTTTGAGAAACCAACCGCACTGTAGCTTTCGCCGATGTAATCATCGATTTCTATCAGCTTAAGGCCTGTCTCCTCGCGAAGTTCACGTTCAGCAGCCATTTTATAATCCTCGCCGGGATCGATAAGTCCCGCCGGGAAATTATAAACCCACTCACCCGGAGCAAGTCTGAACTCTTTATTGATCAGAATTCTCTCTCCGTCCTCACTGTGCATTATAAGGACAACCGCATCAGCCGGCCTGTTGTGAAGCTCGTCAAAGCTTCCTACGTTCTTGTCACGGCTGATCATCTCATAGACCTTCTCATTACCGTCATTTGTTTTATAAGTAATATCATATCTGGTAATGAACCTGCCCTGTTCCTTCTTGTCGATTTTTTCAAATTTCATTTATCTGTTCCTTCTTTTTAGTATTTAATCTCACTGAGCTTTCGGAAGTTCTCGTTTCTGTATTCTCTCGGAGTCATTCCGGTCTCCTTCTTGAAGACACTTATAAAATAACTGTGCGAGGTGAAGCCGAGATCGGTCGCGATCTCAATGCTAGACTTGTAGGAATACCTGAGGAGGCTCTTCGCCTCTTCGACCTTCAGCTGTCTGATGTGCTCATTGATTGAGCAGCCCATCTCCTTCTTAAAGAGCTTGGAGATATATTTTACTGTCAGATTGACATGCTCCGCAAGCTCCGGAACGGTTATATTTTCATGGAGATGATCGTTGATGTAATCAAGACACATGATAACCTGAGCTGACTTAACGTTAGCCTTCTTCCGCTTATTCATCTCGTTCGCAAAATCAAGTATCATTTCTTCACGGATACTGTTGACTTCTTCAGGTTTCTTCGCCTTGTCAGCCCGTCTTATATAAACATCACTCATCTCGTAAGCAATCTCCGGCTCGATGCCATGGCTTATACATGCTCTGGAAATAAGCGTAGTCATAGCGATCATATGGTAAATGCTGTTACGGAGCGGATCCTCGGAAAGCACACCTCTCTCCTTCGCATCAGACGGCGGAGCATCCTTACGGAACTCCTGCATATCCTTGATACGACCTTCGGCAACGAGATCATAGAATCTCATTTCCCTCTCATAACCGGGATGCTTCTCTTCATTTTCTCTCTTCTGGAAGAGTATTTCTGTCCATTCATCAGTTATTTTTGCCATATTTTTCACCCTTTTTGAAAAATAATCCCTATTTGGTCATAAATTTAATATTAAAAGCACTTTTTTTATATACTTAGACTTTTAAATACCTTATTATAAGACCATAGAAATAACCAATAGCCCCCTGTTAAAGAAGATTTCCCTAATCTTCTTTAATCATATAAATACTTTTAACCTTCACTAATGTAAAAGGATGGATTATAATGATCCATCCTTTTATCATTATATTGATATTTAATTATAAAATATAATCTCCTATTTTACAACGGTAAAATAGGAGATTATGTTTTATTAAACCTATTTATTGTTCACGCTCAGGAAGTCCAACTTCCGGCATCATTTCGTTACTGATCTTCTTGAGTATCCTGTTAAAGGTCTCAAATTCCTCTGAGCTGAGATTATTCTCCAGTCTCTCTTCGACGATATCGAGATATTTTTCACTCAGATTCCAGTATTTGTAAAACTTCTCAGTCACGTCCAGATAATACTCTCTCTTGTCTGACTCCGACTGAATCTTAGTAACATACCCCTTCTGAATAAGTGAATTTACCTTATATGTCGCATTAGGTGATGATATGTTGATGAAATTGGCAAATTCATTTATTGTAGGTTTGTTCAGTGCTCTTATTATCTCGGTGCAGTAAACCTCAACAGCCGACAGAGAAAGCTCTCTCGCCTGTATACGGTTAAATACATCTCTGTAATAATGCAGTCTGAACTTGCCATAAACCTCTGATAATGGATTTGACATATTACTCCTTATTTCCGATCACAAAAGATATTTCTGCTGTTGCAGCAACCTTTCCGTCAACTGTAGCAACACCCTTTCCAAAGCCTACAGCACCTCTCATAGATGTTATCTCTGTTCTGACAACGAGAACATCTCCCGGTTTTACCTGTCTCTTGAATCTGGCACTCTTGATTGCGCCAAAGAAAGCTATCTTTCCTTCATTCTCAGGCATTGAAAGAATACATACAGCACCTGTCTGTGCGATTGCCTCAACAATGAGAACCCCCGGCATTACATGTGCCTCAGGAAAGTGACCACAGAAGAATGGTTCGTTGACGCTTACACACTTAATACCTTCAGCAAACACTCCCGGCTCAAAATCAGTGATCCTGTCAACAAGCTGCATCGGGAATCTGTGTGGTAATATCTTCTGAATCTCATTTGATGAAAGTTCCATTAATTTTATGCCTCCTGTTTAGTCAAAAAAACTCTTTTAATTCAATTTCGTATTTTTAATAATTATTCTTCTTCCCACTTCTTGAAAACAAGACATGCATTATGTCCGCCAAATCCAAGTGAATTTGATGCTGCATATTTGATATCAACATTTCTTCCTTCATTCGGAACGATATCGAGATCACATTCCGGATCAGGAACCTTGTAATTTATTGTTGCAGGAACATAGCCGTCCTGAAGTGCCTTGGCACAAATGATAGCTTCAAGTGCACCACTTCCTCCGAGAAGATGTCCTGTCATAGACTTGGTTGAGCTTACCATAAGCTTCTTTGCATGATCACCGAAAGCGATCTTGATAGCCTTGGTCTCTCCGGCATCATTAAGACGTGTAGATGTTCCGTGTGCATTAATATAATCAACCTGTTCAGGCGCAATTCCGGCATCCTTAACTGCCTTGATCATACAATTTGCAGCGCCCATTCCTGTAGGATCAGGAGCTGTAATATGATGTGCGTCACAGGTTGCACCATAACCTACTATCTCAGCATAGATCTTAGCCCCTCTTGCCTTAGCATGCTCAAGCTCCTCTATAAGAAGGATTCCCGAACCCTCAGCCATAACGAAACCGCCTCTTTCTGCATCAAAAGGAATAGAGGCACGCTTCGGATCATTACCTGAATTAAGAGCCTTCATAGCCACGAAGCCTCCGAAACCAAGATTGGAAATACATGCTTCTGAACCACCGCAGATCATAACATCGGCATAATCATCACGAATATAATGGAATGCCTCTCCTACCGCATTGCTTCCGCTTGCGCAGGCAGTAACGATACTTTCGCATACGCCCTTAAAGCCGGTTGCTATAGCGATCTCTCCGGCAGCAATATTTGCTATACTCATAGGTATAAAATAAGGAGAAATCTTATCAAAACCTCTTGCCTGACCCTTAACATGCTCAGCTTCGATAGTCTTCAGTCCGCCAATACCACTGGAAATGATAGTTCCACATCTGTATGGATCCTCATTCTCTATATTTAATCCGCTTTCCTTAATAGCCTCTCTGAAAGCGATTATGGCAAACTGGGTATACTTATCCAGACGTCTTACTTCTTTTCTGTCAAGAAACTTTTCAGGCTCATAATCCTTAACCTCGGCACCAATCTTAACCTTGAAATCTGTTGTATCGAGCTGCTTTATAAAGTCAACACCACATACACCCTTCTTGATGTTTTCCCAGGTCTCATCAAGATTATTACCGATAGGATTGATAGTACCCATTCCTGTTATTACGACTCTTCTCATTAATACTACCTTCCTTTATTTATTAGTTCATTCCTCCGGAAACCTCAAGAACCTGTCCGGTTACGTAAGAAGCATCATCCGATGCAAGGAAAGCTACAACATTTGCAACATCCTCAGGCTCGCCTATCCTCTTAAGAGCGATACTTGCTGCCAGTTTCTCCTTAACCTCATCCGAAAGAACTGCTGTCATATCAGTGGAAATAAATCCGGGAGCAACAGCATTGCATGTGATTCCTCTGCCGCCAAGCTCCTTGGCAAGTGACTTGGTCATACCGATGACACCGGCCTTACTTGCTGCATAATTGATCTGACCGGCATTACCGTACACACCTACAACACTGCTTATATTTACTATTCTTCCATAACGCTTCTTCATCATAAGCTTGGAAGCTGCTCTCATCGCATAGAAGGTTCCCTTAAGATTGGTGTTGATAACATCATCAAAATCCTCATCCTTCATACTGATAAGAAGCTTATCTCTGGTAATACCGGCATTATTAACGAGTATCTCGATAGAACCGGTAATCTTCAGAGCCTCCGCAAGAAGGTTATCTATATCCTCCTTAACGGAAATATCTGCCTTCACAGCAACGGCCGTAACACCGAATTCCTGACAGAGCTTAACTGTCTCCTCAGCTGCGGCACTGCTGTTTGCATAGCAGGTTACAATATTGGCTCCGCGCTCTGCAAGCTTAACGCAGATTGCTCTGCCTATGCCACGGCTGCCGCCGGTAACTACTGCTGTCTTACCTTTTAAATCCATCCTTGTCCCTTTCTAATTGACGATTCTTTTTATTTAAAAGCTTCGACTAACTTATCTACGTCCTCAGCCTTTTCGACGTTGTAGCATACTGAACCCGGGAGGGTCTTGGCTACGAACTTGGAAAGTGTCTTGCCCGGTCCGATCTCGACAAAGGTGTCAACGCCCTGATCAGCCATATATCTGATGGTATCCTCGAAGAAGACACTGCTCTGCACCTGCTTCTCAAGAAGCTCAGGGATTGTAACATCATCCGGCTTTTCTGTGCCAAGGCAGTTGAAGATCACAGGAATCTGCATATCTCCGAAGCTTTCTGTCTTAAATCTCTCGCGAAGCTTATCTCCTGCCGGCTTCATAAGTGAAGTGTGGAAAGGACCACTTACCTTAACCTCAACACATCTCTTAGCGCCAAGCTCCTTGAATACTTCCGCTGCTCTTGCGATAGGCTCTGCATCACCGGAAACTGTGATCTGACCCGGGCAGTTGAAGTTTGCAGGTTCGGCAACATTAAGTTCCTTATCCTTAAACTCATCTGCAACCATCCTGCAGCCTTCATAAATCTTGTCTCTCTCAAGTCCGAGAACGGCTATCATCTTGCATTCTCTTCTGGAAACCGCTTCCTGCATAGATTGTCCTCTATAAGCAACAAGCTCTACAACCTGCTCATCATTAAGAACGCCTGCAGCATTAAGTGCTGAGTATTCGCCAAGACTGAGTCCGGCAGCCATATCCGGCTTTATTCCTTTTGAAGCAAGGATTCTTGTGACACCGACCGCAAAAGCTACCATACAAGGCTGGGTATATTTTGTCTCGTTAAGCACCTCGGCAGGACCATTGAAGCAGATATCCTTAACATCAAAGGAAAGCTTAACATTATCCATAACTTCCCTGAATTCAGGATATTTTTCATAAAGGTCTGCGCCCATGCCTACTGCCTGACTTCCCTGTCCGGCATATAAAAAACCTGTTTTCATCTATTTTTCCTCTTATTCTGCGATGCACATCAAAGCATCTGCAATAATTAATGCATCACATTTTTGAATACTTTTTACAGACTGATATTTTTCATTCTGTCCAGCTCAGCCCTGCAGCCGCTCATAAGTCCGTCAAGGATCTCTGCTACAGTTCTGATCTCATTCAACTGACCGCATACCTGGCCTGTCATTACAGAACCGGTATTCATGTCACCGTCAAATACAGCACGTCTCAGTCCGCCGAGAGTGATCTGCTCAAGCTCTTCTCTTGAAGCTGCATTCTTCTCGAGCTTAAGATAATCTCTCGCCATCTTGTTTTTAAGTATTCTTACAGGAGCATCAAGAGAACGTCCGGTAACAACCGTTGAATTGTCCTTAGCCTTGATAAGTGCCTGCTTATAATTGTCATGAATTGGACACTCCTCACTTACGAGAAGACATGTTCCTATCTGAATTCCGATTGCACCGAGTGCAAGAGCTGCTGCAAACTGTCTGCCGTCAGCAATTCCGCCCGCTGCGATAACAGGGATATTTACACTGTCGATAACCTGAGGTACAAGAGCCATGGTTGTCATATCTCCGACATGTCCGCCGCTCTCTCCGCCTTCAGCTATAACTGCGTCTGCGCCCTGCTTTTCAACTCTCTGGGCAAGTGCGGTTGAAGCAACTACAGGGATAACCTTTGCACCTGCTTCCTTCCACTTATCCATATACTTTCCCGGCATACCTGCGCCTGTGGTAATAAGGCTTATCTTCTCTCTGTAGAGAAGGTCTGCAATATTATCCGCATCAGGATTCATCAGCATGAGATTTACGCCAAATGGCTTATCTGTCATAGATCTTGCATCAGCGATCTCCTTCTCGAGCCTTCCTGCATCAAGTCCGCCTGTTGCAATAAGTCCGAGACCTCCCGCATTTGAAACTGTTGCTGCAAATTTACCGGTTGCTATATTGGCCATACCACCCTGAATGATAGGGTACTTTATGCCAAGCATCTCATTTAACATTGTCATTTTTCTTTTTCCTTTTTATCATACCCGCATAATATCATACCAGAATATATATCAAACTGCCGTCAGTTCTAAAAAGAAGAAACCGCATTCTGTTATATTCTGCTCAGCAGGCATCTGTTAACGAGCCTCATCAAGGACAACCTTGTCTATATTTCTGAATTTCTCATATCTCTGCTTTGCGTAATCCGCTCCTGACATCTTCTTAAGCTTGTTGAACTCAGATACTATCATGTGATCGATTGCCTTATAAACAGCATCAGGATCATGATGTGCTCCGCATGGAGGTTCAGGGATTATTCCGTCGATTACGCCGAAACCGAGAAGATCCTGAGCAGTAAGCTTCATAAGCTCACATGCCTCAGCACTTCTGCTCGAATCCTTCCACAGGATCGATGCAAAGCCCTCCGGTGAAAGTACCGAATAAACTGCATTTTCAAGCATATAAACACGATTGGCAACGCCGAGAGCAAGAGCTCCGCCGCTGCTTCCCTCACCGGTTACTATAGCTATCACAGGAACTGTGAGTGCACTCATTTCGGCGAGATTCTGGGCAATTGCCTGACTCTGTCCGTGCTGCTCTGCCTCAAGTCCCGGATAAGCTCCCGGTGTATCAATAAAGGTTATTATCGGTCTGTTAAACTTCTCTGCCTGCTTCATAAGACGAAGCGCCTTACGATAGCCTTCCGGCTCAGGCATACCGAAATTGTATTCCATGCTTTCTGTTATATTTCTTCCCTTTCGATGACCTATAACAGTTACCGGAATATCATGAAAGAGAGCGATTCCGCCGTAAATACTCTTATCCTCTTTACCGAGATAATCTCCTCTTTCAAGAAAGAAATCATCAAAGATTGCCTCAATGTAGTCATCGACCTTAGGTCTCTTTCTGTGTCTTGCAAGATAAACTCTGTCATGTGCTGTCAGTGTAGCAGACTGTGCGATAAGTAGCTTCTGCTCCTTCTTCATCTCGCTTATCTTCTCTGCGTCCTCCTCAGTAAGAAGGGCTGCCTCAAGCTCTGTGAGCTTTTCATCGATGTCTCTTATCATTTGCCCCTCCTCTTCTTCGAATGCAGACGTAAGATGTGGGCAAGAACTGCCCTCATATTCTGTCTCTCGACTATCTGATCAACGAAGCCATGGTCGAGAAGGTATTCAGCACGCTGGAAGCCTTCCGGAAGCTTCTGACCTATAGTCTGTTCGATAACTCTGGGACCTGCAAAACCGATGAGTGCATCAGGCTCAGCAAGTGTAATATCAGCAAGTGTTGCAAAGCTGGCGCTTACACCACCTGTTGTAGGATGTGTAAGGCATGATATGTACAGACCTCCGTGCTCGCTGAATCTCTTCGCAGCCGCACTAGTCTTGGCCATCTGCATAAGGGAAAGTATACCCTCCTGCATACGTGCACCGCCGCTGGCAGTAAATATTATAAGAGGAAGCTTAAGCTTATCAGCTACCTCAAATGCATTCGTGATCATTTCACCAACTGCTATTCCCATACTTCCCATAAGAAATTCGCTACCCATGACAGCGATAACAGCTTTCTCGCCTTCGATCTCGCCTACGCCGGAAAGAACAGCCTCATCAAGGCCTGTCTTGTCCTTAAGACCTGTTATCTTCTCGTCATATTCCGGATAATCAAGCGGATTCACAAAAGGGATATCCGTTTTAAGCTTTCTGAATGTACCCGGATCAACAATATTTCTCATTCTTCTTCTGGCTGATATCTTAAGGTGCTTACCACATTTCGGACATACATAGAGATTCCGTCTCATGGTTATGATCGGAATCTCTTCGTTACATCCGTTGCATGTTACGGTAGTTGTTTTATCAGCTTCTGAAGATACGGAAGTGTACTTTTCAGGAGCATAACTAAGCTCTGAAATAGCAGCTTCAAGACTAACATTTCCTTCTGTCTGAGCATCCTTTCTGTGAAGGAGTGATCTGACCTTTCCGGAGCTCTCCTCTGTTACCTCAAGGGTATCAGAGAATCTTTCATTAATCTTTCTTCCAAATATTTTCATTTTCACGCTCCATACAACTATAAGTTTATGATTTCAGAAATTATTTGTGAGCCTCTACGTAATCAACAATATCCTGAACTGTCTTGAGTGTAGGAAGATCCTCGTCAGAGATAGCAACACCTGTCTTCTCTTCGATGCTGTTACCGATCTCTACTGCATCAAGTGAGTCTGCACCAAGATCATCTGTAAGGCTTGCATCAGGTGTTACTTCATCCTCGCTTACTCCAAGTACATCAATGATAACGCTCTTTACTTCTTCAAACATCTCTTTTTCTCCTTTTCGTTAAATAAAAATTGTGTGGATTAGTTAAATACTTTTAATTAAAATATTTTAACTATCCCCTATTATAGTTATATATCGGGATTTGTCAACTATACTTTTTATACATAGCTATATACATATATTATTAACAGCTGATCCGTTCTGAGAATGACATGCCGGTATTATATATAGCGGGTTATTATGAGGCACCTTTTACTATGATGTTCAGGATAACAGGCTGATTATCCGGTATGATTATTCAGAAAACCATATAATAAGTATGCATAATATATTCACAACAATAACTGTCATAATTTCATGGTTGAAATACTGTCTTACATAATGTATTATTTTAGGGATTTATAAAGGAAATATTTATTTGACACGGTCGGTAAACAAGTATATTATATAGTTGTTCTCGACGTAGTTTTAAAAACTACATGTCATGTTTTCAAAAACTACAAGTGTTTTAAAGGAGTCTTTTATGTCAGATTTAAAGCTTATTCCGGAAGCTGGATTAGCCGGAAAATATATATCAAGCGCCAAGGATGATAATGGCGTGCTTCAGAAGATTGAATTTCACAACGTTGAAAACTTCAACTTTGCTTTTGATGTTGTTGACTATCTCGGAGTTAACCAGCCATCCAAAACCGCCATGCTTCATATATCAAAGGAAGGCCGTGAAAGAAACATCACCTTCAAGGATATGATGGATTACTCTTCACGTACCGCAAACTATCTTCAGTTTCTGGGAATAAAGAAGGGAGACCGCGTTCTGGTCGTTCTGAAGCGTCACTACCAGTTCTGGTTCACTATCCTTGCTCTTCATAAGATTGGAGCGATCGCCATACCGGCATCCTTCCTTCTTGTAAGAAAGGATTTCGAATACCGTTTTCGTGCAGCTCAGGTAAATGCTGTTATCTGTACCGCAGACGGTGACGTTGCCAGAGAGATTGATAAGGCTCTTCGTTCTTATGACGGAGTGTCCACAAAGGTTCTTGTCGGCGGTGTCAAATCCGGATGGAACAGCTACAACAGAGAGATCAAATATTTCTCCAAGGATTTTAAGCGTCCTGCCAATGCAGCCTGCGGAAGTGATCCTATGCTGATGTTCTTCACCTCAGGAACCACTTCCTATCCTAAGATAGCTGCACATAATTACTACTATCCTCTCGGTCATTATATCACCGCAAGATACTGGCATCAGGTTGATCCGGATGGTATTCATTTTGCGATCAGCGATACAGGCTGGGGCAAGGCTGTATGGGGCAAGCTCTATGGTCAGTGGCTATGCGAAGCAGCTATATTTACCTATGATTACGACGAGTTCTTTGCGAAGGAGATCCTCGCAATGCTCGAAAAATACAAGATAACAACCTTCTGTGCACCTCCAACGGTTTACAGGGTTCTTGTTCATACCGATCTTACAACCTACAATCTTTCTTCACTTAAGAATGTTACAACCGCAGGTGAAGCACTTAACCCTGAGATCTACAGCAAGTTTTACAACGCAACCGGGCTCAGGATAATGGAGGGCTTCGGTCAGACCGAAACCACTCTTACCGTCGGTACTCTTCAGGGCATGGAGCCGCGTCCGGGTTCAATGGGCAAGGCCAGTCCTCAGTACGATATTTCAATAGTAAAACCTGACGGAACGCCTTGTGCTATAGGTGAGGTCGGAGAGATTGTCGTAAAGACTTCAGACAGTATACCATTCGGTCTTTTCATGGGATATTACCTTGATGATGAGAAGACTTCTTCCGTATGGCATGACGGATATTATCACACCGGCGATACAGCTTATGTGGACAAAGATAATTATTTGTGGTATGTTGGTAGGGTTGACGACATAATCAAGTCTGCAGGATTCAGGGTCGGGCCTTTTGAAATCGAGAACGAGATCATGAAGCTGCCTTATGTTCTTGAGTGTGCAGTCACCTCGGTTCCTGATAAGATAAGAGGCCAGGCAATCAAGGCTTCCATTGTTCTTACTGACGGAACAGAAGCGTCTGATTCACTCAAAAAAGAGATCATGAAATTCCTCAGAGGAAATATGGCTTCATACAAGAGACCTAAGATTGTTGAATTTGTGAAGACTTTGCCGAAGACATCCAGCGGCAAGATACGCCGTGCGGAAATCAAAGAAAACGACTGGAATAAGGAAGAAACCAAAAATGGAAAAAATGAATAACGACAAGATAGTTATTACCGGTATGGGTGCCGTAACCCCTATCGGAATCGGTGTTGACGCTTACTGGAACGCACTTATCGAGGGACGCACCGGTGTGGCTGAGATCACCAGCTTCGATACCACTGACCTTCCTGTTAAGATTGCTGCCATGGTCAAGGACTTTAATGCAGCCGATTACATGGACAGGAAGCTTGCCAGAGAAATGGAGCCATTCATGCAGTACGGATTTGTATCTGCAGATGAGGCACTTCGTGATGCAGGAATAGACACTCTGGCTGAGGAACCTGTTATATCCACCGAAAGGATCGGTATCGTATTCGGAACCGTATTTGCAGGAATAACGGATGTATCAGAAACACAGGAAGGTATCACAAGCGGTGAACACCCTAAGACTAATCCTCGTTTCATCACTAAGATTATCGGAAATATAGGAGCAGCCCAGATAGCTATCGCCAAGGGACTTCACGGACCAAGCTTTACTGTCTCAACAGCCTGCTCATCAGGACTTGATACTATTTCAATGGGCGCTATGCTCATCAAAGAAGATCTTGCAGATGCAGTTATCTGTGTGGGAGGCGAGGCAGCAACCTGTCCTCTTACCATACTTGGTCTTTCAGGTACTCATGCTCTCTCACAGAGAAATGATGATCCGGCAACTGCAAGCCGTCCTTTCGACGCTGACAGAAACGGCTTCGTTATGGGGGAAGGCGGCGGCGCCATCATCCTTGAGAAGGAATCTGTTGCCAAGAAGAGAAATGCACACATTCACGCAGAGCTCATCGGCTATGCCAACAGCACGGATGGTTTCCACGTAACCAGTCCTCATCCTGATGGAATCGGAGCTATCTTCTGCATGAGACATTCACTTGAGACTGCAGGTCTTAAGCCTGAAGATATCGACTACATAAACGCTCACGGTACATCAACACCTAAGGGTGATGTTATAGAAGTTAAAGCAATCAAAACTCTCTTCGGAGATCATGCATATAAGCTTGCTGTTTCTTCCACAAAGGGAGCTACCGGACATCTTATGGGTGCCGGCGGCGTAACAGAAACCATCGCATGTGTCAAGGCAGTTGAAGAAGATATACTTCCTCCAACACTCAATCAGATCACAGCTGATCCAGAATGCGATCTTGATTTTGTTCCTAACAAGAGCAGAAAGAGCGTTGTAAATACAGCAATGTGCAACGCCTTCGGTTTCGGAGGACAGAACGCAAGTCTGATCGTTCGCAAGTACGAAGGCTAGAAATAAAAAAATCCGGATGCATTTCATCCGGATTTTTTTATTTCTATACAAGCGATGTAACGACATCCTTGATTATATTGAGACCCTTCATGAGTGTCTCTTCATCTGTGATAAGAGCCGGCATGATCTTAACGACCTCATTCTTTCTTCCTGCTCTCTCAATGATAACGCCCTTCTTGAATGCCTCTACTGATATCTGCTTAGCAAGAGCTTCATCATGAACATCAATGCCCCAGATGAAACCGATACCACGGATCTCAAACTCATCCTTGAGCGGCTCAATCTCTGCCTTAAGGAAATCCTCTATGATCTTAGCCTTTCTCTGTGTCTCTTTATCAAGCTCATATTTGTTATAATACTCTGCTGCTGCCTTAGCTGCAACAATGGCAAGCTGGTTACCTCTGAAGGTTCCGTTATGCTCGCCCGGTGCCCAGATATCAAGTTCAGGCCTGAACAGTGTAAGTGCAAACGGAAGTCCGAGACCACCGATAGACTTACTGAGCACGAAGATATCAGGCTGTATTCCTGCTCTCTCAAATGAGAAGAAGGTACCTGTACGTCCGCATCCAACCTGGATATCATCAATGATAAGGAGGATATCGTTTCTGTCACAGAATTCTCTGACGCCCTTAAGGAACTCATTTGAAAATACTCTGATACCGCCCTCTGCCTGAACAGTCTCCATGATAAGAGCTGCAGGATATTCGATACCTGAATGATCATCATCGATCATTGTCTGCATATATTCAAGAACATCAAGTCCAGGGAACATATATGGAGCAGGGATATGTGTTACATTTTCAAGCGGAATTCCTGCACCAGCTCTTGCTTCACGCTCAGTAGTAAGTGAAAGCGCTCCTGTAGTCATACCATGGAAGCAGCCCATGAAGCACCATATGTTGCTTCTCTTCTTAACCTTTCTGGCAAGCTTGAGTGCAGCTTCAACAGCATTTGTTCCTGTTGGGCCAGGGAACTGAATCTTGTAATTCATTCCCCTCGGCTGAAGTATATTTTCCTCAAAATATCTGATAAAATCTGACTTTGGTTTAGTGTACATATCAAGAGCATGAAGTATACCATCCTGCTCAAGATATTCCATAACCTTAGCCTTGATCTCAGGATTGTTATGGCCGTAATTAAGTGCTCCTGCGCCGCAGAAGAAATCGATGTATTCCTTACCGTCAACATCCTTTATGATAGGTCCTTTTGCAGTTGCAAGCTCTGATGAGAATACTCTGCAGTATGATCTGACTTCTGATTCATAGGTTTCAAAAACCTGAATATCGTTCATTTTATTCGTCCTTTCCTCTCCCGCTTATTGGGGCGGGTTGTTATAACATATCACAATCCTATACAGTATAGTCAATAATCATTAAATAATCAACTAAAACTTCCCTTAAGATTTATATATTAATATGCACACTTCGGATCATGGAATTCCTTCAGTCGAACCTTGTACGCCTTATGAGCAAGCTTGTCAAAGGCCGGTGCAGCCTCCTTGACTCCCATCACATTCTGAAGGAAATCCTTTGTGAAATCCGGATTCAGAACAAGGAACGGTCCGACCATATATGTTGCAAAAAGGTTCTTATCATGTATACCCTCAAGGTCACTCTCTTTATTCATTCCCATACCCTTATCAACCTTGAAGAAGCTGAGTCTTTCAGGAATGAGAGGTGTTGCTTCGGAAAACTGAGTTTTAAAACCGATAAGCTCTGTCTCTCCGTAAAAGCCTCTTACAAGACTGTTGAGTCGGTTCATCATATTTCTCTTAGCTGAAAAGTCATATAAGCCCAGGCATTCGATACGGCTGCCATCGTCTTTTTCTATATATTTTCCGAGGAGCTCGATCGCATTGGATGTAAAGAGCATGGCTGCTCCTTCATCACGAAGTGCGATGAGTCTGTCCCTATATTTCAGAAGTTTCTCAGCCACCATCTCCTGCTTACGTTCGGTCATGGCCCCCAGATAAATAAGGTCAGGCTTATGGTCAGCAAAATACGGTTTATCGGTAAATGCAGTATATCTAAACTCCGCGCCCGGAAGACACTGCTTCAGATATTTTACATTACTGCTGTCACCGAAGAGGTTGCAGAACTCAGGATAGAGAACCTCTATTACCTTGCCGCTGCCCGCATTATTCTTTTTATCATTGACTGACAGTATATCAGTAGAAGCACCGCCACGTACAGAAGCATTTTTTACAGCTGCATTCTTTCCGGAACCGCCCGGTGTTTTTATATACTTTTTATAATCGTCCGAAACAGCAAATTCACCTGCAGTGGCTCTTTCAATAAGCCTCTTCTTGATCGGATTTGCAAAATAATCGGTTGTGAAAACATCATAAAGAATATATACCTTGTCTGCCGCTTCAAGGTCAACGAGCTCGGCAGTTTTTGCATCATCCTCGATGCACGCGATCTTCTCTTCAGGAATTCCTGCCATAAGAAGTCTCAGCTTAAGGTCATAATGCCTTCTTCCTCCGACAACAATCTGCTTGACCTCCGGAGTATTCAGGAACTCAAAATCCGTATCGAAGAACCATGCAATATTTTCACTGGTCTCCTTACGGTCAAAATAGTCGTCAATAACAAGAACTACAGCCTTATTACCCTCTTCCTTCCTGATGAAGTCGCAGACTCTCGAACAGGCAACCGGATTCTGGCCTTTGGCTGTATTCATAATGATACGCTTGCCATTAACCTCTGTCTCCTCGAAACGGCTCTTTGCTATTTCCATCTTCTCAAAGGATTCTGTGATTCTCTTTACCGAAACCTTGAATTCCATAAGGATTGCAACTGCAGTGATCTGGTTATATACATCGGTTATATTTTCGCCAAGGAGCTTGATATCAAAGCTTCCCTTCGGAGTTCTTATATAAAGCCTCTTCTTTTCGGTATCTATTTTTTCAACTGCGTAATCGAAATGATCCGGTGACGAAAAATCACATGCCGGACATTTTGCACGTCCGATGTGGTTATATCTGATGTAATCATATTTAAGCCTTGTGCCACATTTTGGACAGGCTGTCATATCCTGAATGATATTCTCGGTTTCAT
The DNA here is from genome assembly GCA_946544235.1 of uncultured Lachnospiraceae bacterium. Taxonomy (GTDB): domain Bacteria; phylum Bacillota; class Clostridia; order Lachnospirales; family Lachnospiraceae; genus Eubacterium_Q. Next base: position 15,847 of record CAMNMC010000108.1, read on the forward strand.
CCATATAAACCGACCTGTCTTCTATTCCGAAATACACTCTCTTGTTGTTTTCGGCGAGATGACTGCTGAGCGGATCCTCTCCATTCAGTATCAGCTTTGTTTCAGCCGGTATGGTGGAATTAAGAATATCAAAAATATACTCCGAATGCGCGTTTCTCCTGTAGGAATCCCTGAAAAGATTTGTAACCGCAAGAAGACGCGGCTTAACATGTGGAAATATCCTTGTGGTCATACGTTCATCAAGCTCAAGAACAGCGTATTTCTTCTTCATCCTGCCCTTCATATCCGAATTCTTTACGAACGCTGACACAACTCCGGATTCTATATTTCCTCCGAATCTGTTATCGATGAACTGGAGCTTTGTATCAGCCAGAACATCATCCACCATATTTGAAACCGTGGTCTTGCCGTTCGTTCCCGTTATACCGATCACATACTCCGGCTTATCTATCTGCTTCAGAAAATCCGGACAAATCTTAACCGCTTTATTACCAGGAACATGAGTTGCGTTCTTTCCTACAAGCTTAAGGCCTCTGATAAGTGCCTTCGTACCTAACAGAGTTGCATAGAATTTGAATGTTTTTTTATTCTCAGACATGAGTCACCTCGTTAATTATTCTGCGCCGTCTGATCACAGCGCAATATATGTATCAACCACCGCACATTATAACAATTCCGTCAAATTATTACAACATATAAAGCATTTTCGTTTCATTCGAAAAGCCACCGGTCACTCTGCCGGTGGCTTTTGGGGTTACAGCTGCTCCATCATCTGAGACGGATTCTCAGCCGCTTTAACATTTCCGAAGGCTTTTACAATTATGCCTTCTTCATCTATAAGGTAGGTGGTTCTGACAACACCCATGGAAACCTTGCCGTAATTCTTCTTCTCCTTCCATACATCATAAAGCTGTATCACTGTTTTTTCTGTATCGGAGAGAAGTATGAAAGGAAGCGAATATTTCTCCTCAAACTTTTTATGTGAGGTTACTGAATCCTTGCTGACTCCGATGACAACTGCTCCCTTCTCGGTAAACTGCGGAAGAAGCTCGCCGAAACCGCAGGCCTGCTTTGTACAGCCGGGTGTATTATCCTTTGGATAAAAATACAGTATAACCTTTTTTCCTCTGAAATCTGAAAGACTTCTCATCTCGCCGTTCTGATCCGGAAGTGAAAACTCCGGTGCTTTTATTCCTGTCTCAAGCATATTTTTTCCTCCATCATTCGTAACATCATCACTGCCCGTTCGGCAATCCGTGTTTAACAGCCGGCACACAACATATACATTATGCTCTGCCGGTTTTATTTGAACCAGACATTAACATCCACTTCTCCCTCAACGCCCGGAACACTTCCGCTAGGAGAATACTGCCAGCCTGCAAGAGCATACGGAAAATCAACATATTCCTTATCATCATAATCGGCAAGCCAGAGATCATAGTCGGCAAGCTGCTCGAGATCCATATTTCGAAGGAACCATCCATAGCTTGCGTAGATCATCGGCTTATAGCCTGCAGCTGCAACTGTCTCACAAAAGCCCTTAATCGCTTCAGTTCTTTCTTCGACGCTTATATCATTTGCACGGGCATAGTCCTCGTTATAAATATATTCCGTATCGATAACGATGATCTTCTCTGTCGGTTCATGACCCTTGACGAGTTTCAGTGCATACTTGGCCTCTTCAACGCCTTCCTCATAATTAACAGCCTCGGAGAAGAAATAAGCTGCTGTCTTAAGACCGGCTTTATTTGCACCGTCCATATGCTTTGCATACATCTCGTCTTTATTGAGAGTACCTGCAGAGCCATAGCCTCTGAAGCCCACTCTGACTATGGCCGTATCAACGCCGGCATTCTTAACTTCCTTCCAGTCGATCGTTGACTGATGTTCGGAAACATCTATAGCAACCGACGAAGCTTTCTTACCATCCTTCATATGATAAAGGAAATACGTTGTCCCGTTATCATCATATTCAAAATCGTTTTCAAAATCGTAATCATTTCTTGCAATCTTATCACTTATCTTGTAATAATCGCAATCCGGATACGAGCCAAAAAGTATATAGGCCTTATGAAGGTATCTCATATAGTTATCCATCACTCTGTCAGCGAAATCATTTTCTCCTACCTCAATGGATTTCATCTCTCCAAGATGAAGAGCTCTGCCCCAGCCTTCCGCTTCCGTGTATAGCTTCTTTCCGAATACAACCAGCACAACCGCCTCAGCGATCACCACGGCTGTCAGCACCATGCACCACATGGTAAGGACAACTATTTTCTTTCTTAAACGTCTGCCATCCATATATAACCTCCATAGCATAGTTTTCAAGTCGTTTTCGATTATACTATACTTTCCGGGATACATAAAGAGCAGTTATCATATCTTAAATAAATCTTCAGCGATTCTTCAGTTACATTCAATTATCATTCATAAGCCACTTCGTGGCTTATTTCATGTCGCACGCTCGTCATATACATGTGCCTTCGGCACACCTACCGCGATTATAAATATCCTTCATTACATGCAAGCATGCTGACGGATATTTATAATCGCGGTACATGCTTCGCATGTGCATGACTCGCTCAGTGCGCATAAAAAAAACTGCAGTATCTCTACCTGCAGCTTTTAATACGCCCCCACAACGTAACTTAGCCTTCTAAATGTTCCGAACATGAACAACTAAGCTTTTACTATCTGAAATTATATCACTTTTACATAAAAATGCAAGCCTATTTTGTCTATTTTTACTATAAATCTGTCCAAAATGCGATTTTTGTATAATTTTTACAATACTTTTTGTATATTGTGTTATTTTGGCTGTATTACCGGCATATTCTTTTGTGCAAAATGACATATTTTATTTAAGGTCATACAGGTGATACAATCATTTTATACTACCATGAGGTATAAATCACATTATTTATACACAGTAAATTAGAGGTAAATATAAAAAATAACCGAGGAATATACAGCATGCAGTTACGTAACCTGTCCTATTTTAAAAGAATAGTCATTTTTATGACAGTATCTGCTCTCTTTGGCATGATCGTCGCAATTGTCGTTTTCAAAGGTTCAGATACAGTCGACGTATATCTGGATAACCTTAACGGAAGCGCTTACAAAAAGGTTGTTACTGAATTCGAGCCGAAAGGTATTGCAGAAACACTGATTGCAGAATCAGATGATGAATACATCCACGTAAGATTCAGAGGCCTGAAAAAAGGCGACACTCTGGTCAGGGTTATATGCCCCAAAGAAGATGAATCCGAGACAGTTTTTCATGATTCCTATGTCTTTAGTCTGGTCGTAACAAGAACCCATTTTATATATACAAACTTAGAATATGATATCAACGGCTACCAGTATTTGTTCTTTGTTATCACGCTGATATATCTGGCCTTCGGAATATATATGATCCATATGTTCAGGCAGAGCAGAAAGAGCGCATTTTTCTCATATCACTCGATCATATCTCTTGGACTTGTACTATATTATATGCTTCAGGGACTAGCACTGCTTCCTTTCTCGGCTACAGCAATGCTCCACCCGGAGAAGATGAACGGACTGTACTTCTTTACATTCAACAGCTTTGTTCTGACAGCCGTTTCGCTCCTCTCAACGCCGTTTCTCCTGATATTCTCTCTCCTCCTCAGCATCAGTAATATTAAGCTGATCAAAAAGGAAGGAAAAAGGCTTTCAAATCTGCTCGGAATCATCCTCAGCTTCGTCCTGTTATCAGGAGTAGCAATAATCTTCATTATGTTTACGCAGTCAGTCCTTGTGGACTATCTTAGGATCACACCGAAGAGCATGGCGATCAACCTCACACGAGGCATCATCTCCTCTCTCTTTGTTTACTTTGAATGTAATCTCCTTGCCACCCTCTTCCTCTCGAGAAGAGCCGGTAAGCATAAGCCAAAATACGATAAGGACTTCATCATTATACTCGGCTGCGGCATCCGTGAGGATGGTACCCTCTACCCTCTTCTCAGAGGGCGTGCTGACAGAGCTATTGCTTTCTACAGAGAGCAGCTTGAGAAAACCGGAAAGAAAGCTGTATTTGTCCCTTCCGGCGGTCAGGGTCCCGACGAGGTTATGCCTGAAGGTGAAGCGATTAAGCGCTATCTCATAGAGCAAGGCATCCCGGAGGAACAGATCATGGCAGAGACAAAGTCTCTCAATACCTTCCAGAATATGAAGTTTTCCAAGGATATCATAGATTCAAAGAACAGCGATGCAAATATAGCTTTCTCGACAACCAATTACCATGTATTCCGCGGTGGTATGCTTGCTTCCTCAGTCGGTATGAACGCCGACGGAATGGGTGCCAAAACGAAATGGTATTTCTGGCCTAACGCTCTCATCCGCGAATTTGTCGGAATGCTTGTGAAGGAGCGAAAGATTCATATCTTCCTGCTGATAATCATTGTAACGCAGGCGATCATTATGGGAAATATACAGCTGCTGCTCAATCTGCTGTGATACCGCTTTTCAACCGGTATTTTTCAGTCACCGATTTCTATATAACACACAAAAACACGTGCACATATATCGCGTCGATTGTAGTCAAATACAACCAAGTGGTATATGTGCACGTGTTTTATTATTCTTTTGATCAACACAAGGTCAACTCATATCATCATATAATATCAGTTCCTCTTCACATGAATCTTCTTCGTCTCGATCTGGCCGAGTGCCTGCCCCTGCACTGCAGGTGCATTCGGATCCTTTAACTTATTACGACTTTCAAGCCTTCTTATATTCTCCTTGGCCATCTTTCTGAAGTCACTGTTTTCATAATCATTAGCACCTGTATGGATCGTATTTTGCAGCTTATAGTACATATCAACTGTCTGGTCAAGTTCCTTCACAGTCTTACTAAGCTTTTCTGTTTTTTCAAGCTGCTCGGTTACCTTGTCACGGATCTTGACAGCCATCTTATACTTCTGTACATCCGGATTCTTCTCCAGAAGCTTAAGTTCTCCCTGAGCAACCTTAAGTTTTTCGGCGTTGCCTTCCTTCTTGTACATATCTATCTCAGCCTTACACATCTGATAATCCATAACAAGTTCTGAATTTTCCTGCAGGTAGGCATTTGCAGCTTTAAGAGCTGATTTAAGAGTTTTTGCGTAGCTCTTCAGCTCACTTTTTTCTGCATAAACAGTCTCACCGCAATAATATTCACCGTTATCAGCTTTAACCTTGATGTATCCATTATCAGTTATAAAACGCATATTTTTCTTCTTAGGATCAAATATAGCCTCCGTCTTGGAAATGACGTTCTCAAAGGTTCCCTCCTTGGAGGCATTCTTCTTATCGTATGCTCCTGTAACCTTCTTGAAGCCCTTGAGCGAGTCATAGAGACTTCCCGGAGACTTGTCAAGGCGTGTTCTTACAAGCTCTGTTGCAAGACGTGCGCACTTTCTGCTGTTATTGGTAACAGTCCTTGAAATAGGTTTAAATCTGTCACCGATAGCATAGGTCAGCATACCAAACAAATTGCTGCCCTTTCCCTTTGTTGCAGGATCGAGATGTACCAGCTGTTCGTTTACATAGTATTTATTCCACTCATTATCCGGTACGATACGCGGAGTGTCCTTAACAAGGAAGCCCGGTTCTGTTCCTTCATAGGCCTTCTCACATTTATTGATCTTCTCCTTAAGATCCGTAAATACATTGACCATATTCTTGATCTCATCCTTATCAAGATCATAACCCTGAAGAAGAACTTCAAAAGCCTCCGGTTTAAGTTCCTTGGCTATATCTGCCATGGACTTAGGGATAACTCTGAGATTCTTGAAAGCAGTTCCGAAATTGATAGCATGAGCATTTTCCTTGGAACCGCATGAAGTATCATTGTCAATACCCTGAACAGCCACAAGTCTTCCATCTTTGTCAAACTGGTAGAAATAGTTAGAATTATGCCTGTCGGTATTCATGATGATATAATCAATAAGCTGAAGTGCTGCTATATTCTTAACAAGACCGGGATTCTGCTCAAGTCCCATCTTACTAAAATTATAGAATTCGGAATCTGCCCCGACACCTGCTGAATCAAGTCCCTTGGCAGGCATCATCATAACCCCTGTCTTAACAACCTTTTTACCGTTTTCAAGTGCTTCAACCTTAACTTTTTCCGAAAATGCAAGAACATCACTTACACCGAATACATCTGCGATCGCACTGGCGAGTGCATTTCTCTTACCCTGAGCAGCTTTAAGATTGATACCATTCTTTCTATTCAGCATGTCCGCAAAATGCTGCTTCATATACATACCGGTATATTCAACATATGCGTTAAGCCTTGTCTCATTATTACCGATTTCCTGTATAACCTTAGCGCCGGTTGCGGTTGCCTTCGGGCACTTGTTATAGTCACTCATCATATTGAATACAGTAGTTTCGATATCATCAGCTACACACATCTCATCGCCATTCAGCACAAACTTCTGATCATATTTTTCTTTTGTGCCCATGTAAGCATTAATATCCGCATTATCCTTGAAGCTGTTGATAAACTCGGTCTCATCGGGATATTTTGCAATAAGATAATCGATGATATCCTTATGCGCATCATCGCTGATCATCTCATCTGATTTCATCGTACTGTACATACTCTTAGTCTTCTTGTCAGGATCATATACCTTATCGGCTGTGAAATATCCCGTAACAATATCGCCCTTTGATGCGCCATCAACAGGCTCATCCTCGAGCTTGAAATCGATCTTATATCTCACATTCTGACCTGCACCCGACTTATCGAGTTCTGTCATCTCGGTATCATGAAGCTTAATGACTCTTGTTCTTGATGCATCGAAGAACTCATCGATGCTCATAAGCTTTGGATTCTCAGCCTTATCGATACGATTCTTATATTTATGAAGAGCAGTATAGTCCTTTGAGAACTTCTTAATCATCTTCTTATACATCTCAGCCTTCTCGACATTCTTCTTATCCTTTTCGAGACCGTCTTTAAGCTCTATCGCTGCATCGGCATAGAGATTAATAAGTCCCTTGGCTTCATCAGACGTGATGGCTGCTCCGGATTCCTTAAGAGTTTTGATCTTATCAGAAAGCTGTTTGATCGCAGATCCTTCCGCAGCACCCTTACTAAGCTCATTTAATTCTCTTGATCTCTTTACGGACCTCTTCATCTTAGCCATATGATCCTTGTAACTGTAGCCGTTTGGATATTCAGTATATTTTTCCACAGCTTCAGCCAGAGAATGATCCTTCTCGAGATTTATCTGTTTTATGACATTCAGATCGTCACGCACTCTGACTTCAAGTACCTCAATATACGCAAGGAGTTCCTGTGACGTACTGGTCTTGGCATATGCTTTCTTAAACCTGCCAAGATTTCTGAGGACTGACTCAAAGCTGTTCTTATAATATGTCTTCTGAATGTCACTGAAATACTCATATCTGCCTTCATTGTCCGTCTTATAGTTTATCTCGGATATTTTATTTAAATCCCTCAAATAACCCGCAACAAAATTAAAGCCGTTTTCACCATCCAGAAGATTCTCGGCATCCTCCGGCTTCATGTTTTCCTTGTTGCTCTCGAAATGATTTATGATCTTATTAATAAGTGATTCTGACTGCATTATCTGAAGTTTTGCTGGCATGTGACTCTGCTCCTTTCATAATATGTATTTCGTTTATTTTTCTCTTTTCTATTACGCAAATATTAATTCAGGTTTTAACCTTTCCTGCCTATCATATAGGTATGATAACACTCGAATAGCAACAAATGTGCAACAAGGTCATGGGATTGCCCGAACAACGTGAGGATTGTAACGGTCCGAAGGACCGTGAGTCTGTCCGCAGGACAGATGCGTTCTGCAAAGCAGAATCAAGACTTGCAACGCAAGTCTTGCATATCACACAGTGATATGGCACAGGATAGTAACGGTCCGAAGGACCGTGAGTCTGTCCGCAGGACAGATGCGTTCTGCAAAGCAGAACCAAGACTTGCT
>CAMNMC010000109.1 GCA_946544235.1 uncultured Lachnospiraceae bacterium
TTCAGGTTTATTAGCTGCTGCATAATTCAAAAAAAGAAAAATCGGCTGCGGAACTATCGTTCCGCAACCGTCTTTGTCTACACTCTGAAATACCCGATGTTTTCAATCGGGTATTTTTTTGTTATAATGACGGTGTAAATGATCAGTTCATTGTAAGGAGAAGCTATGGACAAGACAGTATTTGAGGTTGGACAGAAGATCATAATGAAAAAGCCGCATCCTTGTGGCGAGAACCTCTGGGAGATCCAGAGAGTTGGTATGGATTTCAGATTGAAATGCTGCGGCTGCGGAAGAAGTCTGATGCTTCCTCGCAAAACCGTCGAGAAGGGCTTCAAGGCCTTCTCGGGCTAGTGATAATTGTAAAATCAAAAGCCTGATATGGTAATTATTAAAAGTGACATTAATATACCTTTTCTATTTCCTCCGGTGTTGTGCCTGCCTTTCTGCAGAAGGCTTCGAGCTCGCGCTGATCGGTTATAAGATACAGGTCGTGGAATCGGCCGGTTTCATTATCAATGAAGCCGGCTGTTTTTTCGCCTGTGCATATACTTACGCGCAGTGCCGGCCTCCCCTTCAGAAGGTTGTTAAATTCATGGACTTTTTTATTCTTCTTGTTTATAAACATATATTTATTATCCTTCTTATACTAGCCGGAAAGCACATATATACCCTAAATCGGCGTATTATTTTATATAATTAAAAACAAATGAATTGTACCACTCACGACAGTTTCATGTCAAACTACGACATATTTCAACCACCCACGTTTTGGGGTGTTATTATGGCTCCAGAATAAAAAGGCAATCTGCCATATTGCTGTGGTGAATAATAAGAGCGAGCAGGCAACAGTTCTGCATCGGATAAAGACACTGTAGTGGAATGTGGCAGAGGAATTATAAACGGAGGTTAAAAATGGGACTTGTTGTTAAAGATTTATTCAAGAAATACGGTGAGAAGACTGTTGTAGATCACATCAGCTTCAGCATTGATAAGCCGGGTGTTTACGCACTACTCGGTTCGAACGGAGCAGGTAAGAGTACTTCGATCAGAATGATACTCGACATGCTCGATAAGGACGGCGGTGAGGTTCTCTGGAACGGCGGACCGCTCAACTTCGATACCTGCAACATCGGTTATCTTGCAGAGGAGCGAGGCCTTTATCCGAAGTACCCACTTATGGATCAGATCAAATATTTCGGCTCGCTCAGAGGTGTTCCTGAGAAGGAGCTCGACAGAAAGATTAAATACTGGGCAGAGCGCCTCAAGGTTGAGGAGTATCTCTATCCTCAGTATAAGGATGCTGTTTCAGGAAGAAGGATCAATGAGAAGGGCGAGTTTATCGATGAAGAAGATACACCTGAGTATGAGAAGAAGAGCAGTGCCAGAAAGAAGCCTGTAAGAAAGAAGAAGATCAAGCCGCAGAGCCCTGATCAGCTTTCCAAGGGTAATCAGCAGAAGATTCAGTTCCTGATCGCTATGCTTTCAGATCCTGATCTTATCGTTCTTGATGAGCCTTTCTCAGGTCTCGATCCTGTAAATACAGATATTTTAAAGAATGTAGTTCGTGAGCAGATTGAGGCAGGAAAATACATCATCATGTCCAGCCACCAGATGGAGGTTGTTGAGGAGTTCTGTACAGACATCACCATCCTTTCACGTTCGAAGGCAGTTGTTCAGGGAAATCTGAACGAGATAAAGAAGAGCTACGGAAGGATCAATCTTCACCTCAAGTGTGACAGTGATGTTACAAAATACATCGAAGAGGTTGGAGCAAAGATAGTTACCGAGAAGGAAAATGAGTACCGTATCAAAGTAACCGGTGATGAACAGGCAACGGCTCTCCTGCAGCTCCTTGTTGCAAACAAGGTTAATGTTATCTGCTTCGACCTGTCTGAGATTTCTCTTCATGAATTATTTGTAAAAGAGGTGGGATCTGATGAAAAATAGTATTTACAGCATGCAAGGCGTAGGTAAGGTTTATAAGTTTACCCTCACCCAGGCCTTCAAGAATAAGGCGTACAGAGCGTCCTTCATCATCATGGTAGTGATGATCATGCTGCTGGGTCCTATCATGAGACTCGGAGCGAGTTCTGGTGAATCCGTAGGAGAATCGGTAAGTAATGTCAAAGAAGAGGATGTAAATATCACTGATCTTTTCATTATCAACGAATCCGGAGTCAGATTTGAACAGGAAAGCATGCAGCTTGAGAAAACCGGATTTAAGAAGATTAATATCAGCTATCCGGCAGAGGATAACAAGAAGCTTGAGGATGTTATGCCGACTTTGACAGCCGGCCAGGTTGTGCTCTATATAACAGATAAACCGGCGGCTAATGGTTTGTCAGTATATCAGATGAATCTTATCACTGCTGACAAGACAGATATCAAGGCTGATCTTCTTGATGACCTTGGTTCATATCTCAAGGGTAAATTTGATGATGCAAGATATATTGAAGCCGGAGTTGATAAAGAGCTTTTTGATATAATAAGTCAGGGCTTCAACGAGAAAAAAACATATACGGACAAGGAATTTACAACAGCTAAGAATCGTAAATATACCGATCTTGAGGTTGTTTCTCTCGGAACTACTTTTGCAGTTATCCTGATGATGGTCCTTTCGATGGCATCATCTTACATCATTACTTCAGTAATGGAAGAGAAGGTTTCAAAGCTTGTTGAAACACTCGTTATAAGCGTTAAGCCGCTTGCCCTTGTTATGGGAAAGATCTTCGCAATGATGACCTATGTAGGAAGCATAATCGTACTTGGCTTCCTTGGATCAAGACTTTCAAACTGGGTCATGGATATGATCATGGGCAAGGCTGACGAGAACGCTCAGCGCATAAATATAGACGCGCTCTTCAAGGTGGGAACAGTAAATGCTATCATAGTTGTTGCGACCGTTCTGATAACCTTCCTCATCTTCGCATTTATGTCAGGGATCGCAGGCGGTGCGTGCTCGAAGACAGAGGATATGCAGAGCGCTACGGGAACTATAACAATGCTTATCATGATCGGTTACATCGTAGCAATGATAGTTCCTCAGCTGGATATCAGTGCACTCAACCATGCTATCGTATATGTTCCGATCGTTGCATGCTTTGCAGCGCCTGTACTTTACATCATAGAGAGTATTACTCTCGTTGAGCTCATAATTTTCTTTGTGATAAATATTACAATAACCGTCGCAATGTTCTTCATCTGCGCAAAGGTTTACAGAAAGCTCATTCTTATCGATGGAAGCAAGGTTAAATTTATAACAATACTTAAGATGATATTTGGCAGAGACAACGCCGCAAAGAAGAAGGAGGTGGCTTAAATGTTTAAGAATTTCGGAAATGTATTTAAGTTCTCTTTCAAAAATGCGATGACCAGAGGCTATAAAGCCCTGACGATAATACTCGCTGTTATTCTTGTGGCAGTGCCGATTCTCATCATGTTGATTTCCGCAAGTTCAAAGAATGACGATGATGATAATGTTGATTCGTGCCATGCAAGTGTGATCTACGTTTACAATGAACTGGGTGATCCTAATGCGGACTACAGTTCGCTCAACCTTCTGGGTGAAAAATACTACTCAGATATCGATTACAGAAAATGTGACTCAATGGACGAAGCACTCGAATCCATGAGGGCTTCAAACGAAGCAGGCGAGGTTGCATATGTACTCGGCCTTGAGAAGAAAAACAATCTTCCGTCGGCTTATCTGATCGTTCCTGAGTCAAAGTCGATCAGTAAGGGTACAGCAAATAATTACTATGATTTCATGGACAAATATCAGGCATATTTCGTTGTGCTTGCATCCGGACTTAACTCAAACGGACTTCGTCAGGTTATGACTCAGTCTGAATATAAGACCTATCACGCAACCGGATATATGACCGGTGTAGCTATCGAGGATTCTGAAGAGAACAATGACCTTATGGCAAGCAGTATTCTTGATGGATTAAAGGTTGCACTTCCGTTTGTCTGTCTTATGCTTATGTATTTCCTGATCTTTGCTTATGGCGCAAGTATCTCACAGAGCATTGTTATGGAGAAGTCTTCAAAGCTTATGGATACAATGCTTGTTTCCGTAAGACCGGAAGCGCTCTGCCTCGGAAAGTTCCTTGCATCGGTTGCAGCCGGAGTACTTCAGATGCTTGTATGGATCGGTTCGATAATCCTTGGCTTCTTCATCGGCAACAGCCTGTGCGAGAAGTTCTATCCGAATTCAAACTTTGCGCTTCTTGCCTTCCTTAAGGCGATGGGCAAGATGAAGGTATTTACAATTCCAAATGTCATTATAGCAGTACTGATACTTATACTTGGATTCCTTCTCTTTGCATCGCTCGCAGTTGTTGCAGGTGCTATATCACGTTCCAGAGAGGAAGCAGCAAGTGCATCAAGCGTATTTATCATTCCGCTTATTATTGCATTCTTCGCAATCATGTATGGCGGCGGACTCGAGTCGGGCGGTGCTCCGGACTGGATGCTTTATATACCATTCACTGCAGCACTTATCACTCCGGCTTACGTAGCGCTCGGAATTCTCAGTTTTGCAGAGGGCATAATATCCTTTGGTATCATGGCAGCCTGCGCACTCGTATTTGTAATTATCGCAGGTCGTCTCTACAAGATGATGTCGCTCTACAAGGGTAATCAGATTAATATCGGCAAGGCAATGAGAATGCTCTTCACGGGACAGAGCTCCGCGACGAAGAAGCAATAAAACAAATAGATAATACTATGGCAGAGACAGTCACATCATGGGATGTGACTGTCTCTTTTTAGGAGGCAGGTTATTAATCATGGCATTTCATGACTGATATTATTTTCTACGATATAAAGTGACGCTTGAAAAAAACTGCATCAGCAAATATAATAGGCAAGTGGCAGATAGGTATATCCGTTTTCGTTGTGGTTTCTGAATGATCAGATATAAATCTTGCGGAATAGAGTTGATGACTGGGTTTATATTCGAGAGAAACATTCAGAAAGGCAAAGAGGAGGAAGAGGATTGGTTAAGGATTCAAGAAATGTTCTTAAGACGGGCTTTGATCGGAATGATAATGTGATCAAGCTGCATGATGAAAAACTGAAACATATGCAGAAAATTCTGGTTATGATGATCAAAGACTTTGATATGATAGCCCAAAAATATGGGATTGAATATACCCTGAGTGGCGGTTCTGTGATAGGGGCACTCAGGCATAAAGGCTTTATTCCGCTTACCACAACCTATGTAATAAAAGGAACAGTAAATGGAACAAATGCACTTTGGTACGTGAAAAACAATGTGGTAACATATACCAATACCGTTGCCAAGGACAAAAATGGTAATTATTACGGAATTATAAACGGCAAGGTTGATAACAACTTCAATGGTTTCCTTTCTGATGGAAAAGAATGGTGGCATGTAAATAAGGGCAAGGTTACATTTACAGATACCGGAGTGTTTAAAGGTACGATAAACGGAACTACAGGCTGGTATTACGCAAAAGCAAGTAAGTATACAAAGGCGACTGTTCTGGCAAAGAATCCTGATAATAATACCTGGTGGAGAGTAACAGATGGTAAAATGGACTTTGGCTTTACCGGATTCTTCCAAAATGAAAATGGTTTGTGGTATTGTAAGAATGGCCAGATTACTTTTACAGATACCGGTATATTTGAAGGAACGATTAATGGGGTTACCGGATATTATTATGTTAAAGGAAGTCTCTTTACCAAGACCAACACAGTTGCTCAATATGGTTCCGATTATTGGTGCGTTCAGGATGGAATGATAAATTCTGGATTCACAGGAATATGCAGCAACAGCTCGGGATCGTGGTATTGTAAGGACGGGAAAGCTCAGCTTGAGTTTACCGGAGAGATAACGTACAATGGTAAAAAATATAAGATAGTCAAAGGTATGGTAAAGTAGATGAATATTAATGAAAAAAAGGAAACGTATATGGATAATGATGTAAGATTTATAGATATGAGGCAGTTTTTAAGGTATTTAAAAAGCAAATTTGTGATCGTGTTGTTGGTTTCAATCATTGGAGGGGCTGCGCTGGCAGGGTATAGCTATAAAAAGCAAAAAGATGATAAAGGAACAGTGGCAGTTGATCTCCTTGAACTTACTATGCAGCAGAATCATGATGCTTATTATATAAAGAATACAAAGTATTCCGATGCGGTTCCTTATACCGGAGTGTATAATTCTGCTGCCAGGCTTTATGTTGATTTTAATTACAGTGATATTGAAAATAATGAAAATACAGATTTGTCTGGTATGAATTCTAATTATGAAAATGATGCATGTCAGATTGTCAGAGATTTTGATATACTCAGTCAGATCATTACCGAACTTGACCTTAAGTCATACAGTGATATGAAGAATATTAATCCTGAAAAAATACAGTGGCTGATAAACAGAAATTTTCAGGGCGCGCATATGATGAATATTGTAGTATCAGATGTTAACCCTGAGAGAGCTCAGGCAATATGTAAAAAGATTGTTGATAAATTTATTGAAAAAGCGAATAAACTTGGTTTTATCGACTCAGTCACGATAATAAATAATGCTTCTTTGCCGGAATCAGATGGCCTGTATGGTACAAGTATAGCACTGGCTGACACCAAAACTGTCAATAAAAAAACTGTAATCATTAATGGCGTACTGGGGATTATCGGTGGCTTTATAGTGTATACCGTTATTATGCTTGTGGTCTATATTATTAGAGCTGTTGTCAGAAATGAGGCTGATATGAGGACTGTCGGAATTGATATGGTAACAGGGGCATACAGATCCAAGGCTGACAATGCCCGTACAGCACGAGCTTTTGATCTCTATGATGTTAAGGATATTCTGGTTGTGGCAATTGACAGGCATATTAAAGCAGAGACATTTGTTAATGATGTTCAGGGAGAACTGAAAAAAATGGGAAGCGAAAAAAGGCTTTCCTTTGCAGAAGACTTTGCCGGAAGCAATGATGCATTTGAAAAGGTTAAGAAATGTGATGCTGTAGTGTATTTGACAAAGTATAACAAAACGCGAATTTCAGATGTGATTGAGGCAAGACAGGTGCTTGAAAAGAGCGGTATAAGATGTCTGGGTGGTATTATATTATAGAATGTAATAATACCGGTACTATAAATATATGAAAGAGATAAAGAGGAATAATGACTGGATATTTAAGATTACAACGTACAGTGTTTTCGCTGCTGAAATATTATAAAGCAACAGATGTATTGTTTTGTACAGGCTTTTTTATCTATGTACTGTCACTCATACTCGATCTTTCTATGTGGTTCTTTTCTGTAGATACCGGTGCGAGTTCCACAGCTGTCGCGGTAAAAATGATGAGATATCTGGCATATGCTATCATGTTGTTAAAGATAGTTTATGATTTTGGGGTTGAATACAAGAACTTTGGTTATCTTGTTGTTTTTGCCGGGATTACGGGAGTAGCATTGATAACGAGCAAAAATACAATGCTGGTATTCTATTTCATTGTTATTCTTGCGGCCAGAGGAGTTTCCGGAAGGATGATCATCTCTACAACCTTTGCAGCACAGGGATTTGTACTCATATTGACAGTCCTTATGTCTAAAATTGGTGTTATCACGGATTATGTTGCTGGCAGGCATGGAAGAACAAGACATTTTCTTGGGTTTCAGTGGGCCACAACCTCGGCTTTGATTTTTTTGTATATGGTATTTGAGTACATATATTTAAAAAAAGGAAGGTTAACAATATCGGAATTCATAGTCCTGAACGCGATAAATATTTATCTTTTTAAAATGACTGACAGCAGGATGGCTTTTTTGATCGCTATGGCCTCCCTCACATTCTTCTTTATCTTTGGAAGGTGTTTTGCTCGAAACCGAGTACATCGTTATAATAGAAAGAAACGAATGGGCAGGCTTGGCTTTTTTGCATGGGCTTCAGTAGCTCTTCCGTGGCTCATAGCAGTGGGGTCTATATATCTCCATAAGATATATGTTAAAGGCTCGGGAATGGATAAGCTCAACAAACTCCTGTCAAACAGATTGAATTATGGGCGAAAGGCTATAGACAAATATGGCATCTCACTCTTTGGAAAAAAAATGGTTTGGATAGGATATGGACTTAATGATACAGGAAAAGGTGAATATAACTATGTTGACTGTTCGTATCTGAGGTTATCAATAGAGTATGGGATTATCTTTCTGGCATTGATACTTCTGATTTGCAGTTTGATTATTTATAAGGCCAATAAGAATGGTGAGATATATCTTGCATGGATAATGATTTTTATACTGCTTATTTCTGTTACGGAATCAAGACTTCTGAATTTTGCGTTTAATCCATTTTTACTTATGGCTTTTGCTTCGTTGACACGGTCCCGAAATGATAATATAATTAACAAAGAGGTCTATCCGTGTATTACGGATCTGAAGAGTGAGACTTCATAAAATACAGGAGGTTTTGAGTTATGGATATTAAAGCTACTATCGATTCAATCGTTAAGAAGATCAAGGGGGATCCTAAGATTGCTGACAAGTTCCAGAAGGATCCTGAGAAGACCGTAGAAGAGGTTGCAGGTGTTGATATTCCTGACGGAATGATGGATAAGGTTGTTGATGGTGTCAAGACTGCTCTTGCAGGCGACAAGGCCGGCGGAGTTGTAGATAAGATTAAAAACCTTTTCTAATTGAATAATATACATGCAATGTATATGAAATGAAAGAAAAAGTCCATCAGGATTATAATGGTATAATCCTGATGGACTTTTTTGTTTATGTTGTTTTGTTTGTATTGCAGGTAATGAATTTATATGTATATTGCGAGCACTTATATGATACTGGTGCCTTGTAGCTGCTGCGTGTCAATGGTATGTGTTCAACGACGACTGAGTCCGTGGGACAAGAGGTATGATTCTGAGGAAATTATGGATACTCTCATCTGGTCTTATAAAAATATCGCAAACTGACACTTTATCCATAACCAAAAACATTTATAATATGCCTATCGCTGAAGTAGGTAAAACAGAAAGATTTGAAACATATTCTGACATAGAATGCCGGTTGATCGGATTATTATTTCAGTGAAAACGAATGATAACCTTCAGGAGGATTTATAATGAAGAAGATACTTACAATACAGGATATTTCATGCCTTGGAAAGTGCTCACTTACAGTAGCGCTTCCTGTTATTTCAGCTATGGGAGTTGAGACAGTTATTCTCCCTACAGCAGTGCTTTCCACACATACAATGTTCAAGAATTTCACGGTTAAGGATCTGATGGATCAGCTCGTTCCTATCACAGATCACTGGAAGGCTGAGGGCGTTAAGTTTGACGCTATTTACACAGGTTACCTCGGATCAGCTGAGGAGATAGAGATTGTTAAGAAGATATTTGACGAGTTCAAGACTGATGATACACTTATCTTCATCGATCCTGTTATGGCTGATAACGGAAAGCTTTATCCTGCATTTGATGAGAAATACGCTAAGGAAAATGCAAAGCTCTGCGGCAAGGCCGATATCATCGTTCCAAATATCACTGAGGCCTGCTTCATGACAGATACTGAATATAAAGAGGTTTATGACGAGGCTTATATCAAGGAGCTTCTTCAGAAGCTTGCTGCACTGGGCGCTAAGAAGGTTGTTCTTACAGGCGTTTCACTTTCAGATGGCAAGACCGGAGTTTACGGACTTGACAGTGAGACAGGAGAGACCTTCATCTATCAGAATGACAGGGTTGATGCTTCCTTCCACGGAACAGGAGATATCTTCGCGAGCGTTTCTGTTGGTGCTCTTACAAGAGGACTTTCACAGGAAGAGGCATTTAAGCTTGCAGCTGATTATACTGCAGATACTATCAAGGCAACTGTTGAGAACCCTGAGAAGCCATGGTACGGAGTTGACTTCGAAGCAACCATTCCTGAACTTGTTACACGTTTGGGAAAACTTGTTTAATCATAGAACAAATATTGTCGGCAGACAGGATGAATTTATAGCTTGTTATTATATAACAGTGCATGCAATTAACCATATACATGTAAATGTGTTTTAGTACAATACGGTGTTTTAATGTGGTTATTCAGCAAGTTCATATATTCACCATAAAAGGGAAGGGCTTCCGAATTATTTCGGGAGCCCGCAGACTGTAGACAAAGTCAGGGGCAGCGCCCCTGACTTTGTCTACAGTCTGCGGCGCCTACGGCGCCGGTTCTTGATACGCGAAGCGGATCAAGAACAGAGCACGGCTTGTCTTTGACACACTTATATATGATGTGCTATTATTTAAGAGTAACTATCGGGGCTATTTGGAGGATTACAAGCATGCACTATGCAATATCTGACCTGCACGGATGCTACAGGGAATTTATTGACCTTCTGGACAGGGTGGAGTTCAACAAGAAGGACACACTGTACGTAATAGGTGATACAACGGATCGAGGCGAGGGGAACGTCGAGGTCCTTAAATATATGATGCAGCATAAGAATATTATTCCGCTTCTGGGTAATCATGAGCTGATGGCTCTTCAGGTTCTTCCGGCGGTGCTTGGTAAGAACAATGACGAGATCAACGTTCTTATGCAGGGCGAGAATTTCAGACACGCACTCAAGCAGTGGTATTATAACGGAGGAACTACGACCATTCAACAGTATCTCAGACTTCCTATCAAGGAGCAGGAGGAGATACTGAGCTACATGCAGAGCTTCAAGCTCTATGAGAGAGTTGTTGTGAAGGGAAGAAATTATCTTCTGATACACTCACTTCCGGAGAAGAAGGATGCTTATAAGCATATCGACGATGGAACTTATTCAACAATGTCGCTTCTCTTTGGCAGACCGGATTTTAAGAACCCTGCGAAGTATACCTACGACGAAAATATCATCATAGTCATCGGCCACACGCCGACAGCTGTTATTCCGGGAGCAACTCCGGGAAGATATTATAAATGCGGCAATATCATAAATATTGACTGCGGCTGCGTTTCCGGCAGGGCGCTCGGTATGCTGTGCCTCGAAACAGGAAATGTGGTTTATACAAAGAGTCTCTTCAGGAGACTGTAAAAAGGAGAAAAAAGATGGGCAAATATTTCGGAACAGATGGCTTCCGTGGAGAAGCAAATGTTGTTCTTACAGCGGATCATGCATTTAAAGTTGGTAGATTCCTTGGCTGGTATTATAACGAGCTGAGAAGAAGAGATGGTAACACAGAGCCTGCAAAGGTTGTTATCGGTAAGGATACGAGACGTTCAAGCTACATGTTTGAGTATTCTCTCGTAAGCGGTCTTGTTGCTTCGGGCGCGGACGCATACCTTCTGCATGTTACGACAACACCGTCTGTTGCATATATCACAAGGCAGGATGATTTTGACTGCGGTATCATGATCTCAGCAAGCCACAATCCATATTATGATAACGGTATCAAGCTTATCAGCGGCAGCGGAGAGAAGATGAGAGAGGATGTCATCGATCTCATTGAGGCTTACCTTGACGGCAATCTTGTTGTATTTGACAGTAAGTGGGAGACCATCCCTTATGCTACAAAGGAGAGGATCGGCTGTACCGTCGATTATGTTTCCGGACGTAACAGATATATCGGCTACCTTATTTCACTTGGCATGCATTCTCTGAAGGGAATGAAGATCGGCCTCGACTGCGCCAACGGAAGCTCGTGGAATATAGCCAAGGCTGTATTTGATGCCTTTGGTGCGAAGACTTACGTTATAAATGCAGAGCCGAACGGCACGAATATCAATCGTGATGCAGGTTCAACTCATATCGAGGGACTTCAGAAATATGTTGTAGATAACGGTCTGGATGTCGGATTTGCCTATGATGGTGATGCTGACAGATGTCTTGCTGTTGATGAGAACGGCGATATTGTTAATGGCGATCATATCCTTTATATTTGTGGTAAATATCTGAAGGATCAGGGCGCACTGAAGAATAATACAGTTGTTACAACGGTCATGTCGAACTTCGGTCTCTACAAGGCCTTCGACGAGCTGGGTATCGACTATGCCAAGACAGATGTTGGTGATAAATACGTTTATGAATACATGGTAAATAATGACTGCTGTATCGGTGGCGAACAGTCCGGTCATATCATATTTTCAAAATATGCAACAACAGGTGATGGTATCCTGACATCCATTAAGATGGTTGAGGTTATGAAGGAGAAGAAGCAGAGTCTGGCTGAGCTGAAGAAGGGCTTTACCGTATATCCTCAGGTTCTGAAGAATATTCGCGTTAAGGATAAGAGAGAGGCTCAGAATGATAAGGACGTTCTGGCTAAGGTTGTTGAGGTTGCTGAGGAACTCGGTGACAGTGGAAGAATCCTTGTTAGAGAGTCCGGCACGGAGCCTGTAGTAAGAGTCATGGTCGAGGCTGAGACAGAGGATATCTGCAACAAATACGTTGATGCGGTTATCGATGTGATCAAGGCTAAGGGACATGTGGAGTAATATCATTAACTGCTTCATGATGAATTGATCAATGATCAGTTTTATGCTGCAGAGACAAAACATAACAGAAGAATAATATAGAAAATATGGATGATAATCCCGGGTTGGTTGATGAAACTGACCCGGTTTTTTGTTTTGCTGATACATATTTAATAGTATTTTATGTGATAACTATTACTGATAAATCACGGTTTTGCGTAGTTTGATAACAATTCACAATTATTTCACAATAATTGTTAGCACTCACTATTGACGAGTGCTAACAAAAGTGATATAACATAATCAAGTTGAAAAACTTAAGTAGCCCACCTGCAAAAAAATGGACTAAATATTTGTTGGATGCCCGGCCCGGAGAGATCTTGACAGGCCTGAAGGATGACCGGAGGCAGCGGCATCAGATTGAAAGGAGATATGGATTATGTATTACACTAATATTTTTAATGATGGTTTTGTAGAGGATTTCTTAGATGAACTTTTTGGTGGAACATGCAAGGGTGGATGTGCTCCTGAGAAGAAGCCGGAGCAGCCGAAGAGGATTGCAAATGTAAGAACAGATATCGTTGAGTACGATAATGGATTCAGGTTTGATATCGACCTTCCGGGATATGATAAGTCAGAGGTTAAGATTGAACTGAAGGACAACTACCTTACTGTTAAGGCAGAGCATACAGCTGCTAAGGAAGAGAATGATGATAAGGCTGACAAGGGCAGATACATCAGGAAAGAAAGATATGAGTCACCTCGTCAGAGAAGCTACTATGTTGGTGAGGATATAAATGCCGAAGCTATCAAGGCGAGCTTCAAGAATGGGGTTCTCACCATCGATGTTCCAAAGGTTGAACCGAAGGAAGAAGCTAAGGTTACTATAAATATTGACTGATAGACAGAAATCAAAAGTTGGATAATTCATCATAATACCCCCCCCCTATAAAAAGATGCCGCAGGCGTAAAAACCTGCGGCATTCTTTTTTTACAGGAGCGCTTCAACTGCTTTGGCAACGTTCTCCATTTTCTCTGTCGGTTCGTAACGAGCCACTACATTTCCCTCGCGGTCGATAAGGAATTTGGTGAAATTCCATTTGATATCAGGATTGTTCTTATAGTCCTTGTCGATCGTTTTAAGCATGGCTGACATGGCAAGCGCCTTAGGCCCTTTGCCGAAACCGCTGAAACCTTTCTGTTCCTTCAGATACTTGAAAAGAGGAATTGCATTTTCACCGTTAACATCAGCCTTCTTCATCTGAGGAAACTGGGTGTTATATTTGAGAGTGCAGAACTCGTGGATCTCATCATCTGTTCCCGGTGTCTGTCCGGCAAACTGGTTACACGGAACATCAATTACCTCAAAACCTTTGTCATGGAAATTCTCATACATTTCCTCTATGTCTTTGTAGTGAGGTGTGAAGCCGCAGCCTGTGGCTGTATTTACAACAAGGACAACCTTGCCTTTATAGTCCGCGAGACTGATAAGCTCGCCCTGAGGATTCTCAACTGTCAGATCATAAAAATTACTCATAATACTACCTCCTGAATTCATGATTGGTCACATTGTTGATCAGATAATTTATATATTCATAAACTGTAGTCAGTATCATAGGTTAGCGTAAAGTAATCATTTCGAAAACAATCAGTTTATGAATACATTATATCACATTTTAAGACATGCCGTTAATTAAGAATATTATAATTTTATGAGGGATTTGATAGAACAATCCATTAATAATGCTTAATAAAATAACGGCGCATCTGATTAAGTTTTATTTGATTATATTGTATACAATCCAAAATGTCAACGTGAAAATTTATATATTTTGCCTGCCTGTATGCTGTATTTGGTGAGAATTGGTATACATAACGTGCGAAAAGCGCGTGTTTTCGTCATTTTTGATAGCCTGCAGGGGGCTATTTTATTTGACCATTCATGTCGAAAGTGGTATAATGTCGCAAGACTTTAGGGCGAAGCGCGCAGATTAAATGCCCAAAGGTAAATCATTTGACCGGGATACATCCAGGAGATGATGTCCCTTCAAATGAACTATGAACAGAAAGGATATCCAGAGTTATGTATGACAAGGTTTCGACCAAACTGAACTTTACTGAGAATGAAGATAAGGTTCTGAAGTTTTGGAATGAAAACAAAGTATTTGAAAAGAGTATAGATGAGAAGAAGGATCTTCCGACTTATACTTTCTATGACGGACCTCCGACAGCAAACGGCAAGCCGCACATCGGCCACGTTCTTACACGTGTCATCAAGGATATGATCCCACGTTACCAGACAATGAAGGGACACAAGATCATCCGTAAAGCCGGCTGGGATACTCACGGTCTTCCTGTTGAGCTTGAGGTCGAGAAAGAGCTTGGAATAAACGGTAAGGAGCAGATCGAGGAATATGGCATCGAGCCGTTCATCGGCAAATGTAAGGAATCTGTATGGCAGTACAAGAGCATGTGGGAGGAGTTCTCCGGCAAGGTTGGCTTCTGGGCTGATATGGATGACCCTTATGTTACTTACCATAACGATTATATAGAATCAGAGTGGTGGGCGCTGAAGACCATCTGGGACAAGGGACTTCTCTACAAGGGATTCAAGGTTGTTCCTTATTGTCCACGTTGTGGAACACCGCTTTCGAGCCATGAGGTTGCTCAGGGCTACAAGACAGTTAAGGAGCGTTCAGCAGTTGTAAGATTCAAGGCTATCGATCCGGATGCACCGGAGCAGTATTATTTCCTTGCATGGACAACCACACCATGGACACTTCCTTCAAATGTTGCTCTCTGCGTTAACCCACAGGAGACATACGTTAAGATCAAGGCATGTGACGGATATACATATATCATGGCCAAGGCACTTCTTGATACCGTTATTGGTCCTCTTGCAGAGGAGAAGGTTAAGAACGAAGCCGGCGAGATGGTTCAGAAGTATGACACATCAATTACAGGCGGTAAGGCATACACCATCCTTGAGGAGTATGTCGGTAAAGATCTTGAGCATAAGAAATACGAGCCGCTTTACGAGGCTACTGCAGCTGTTGCAGCAAAGCAGCATAAGGAAGGACATTACATCGTTGCTGATGATTATGTAACAATGTCAGATGGTACCGGTATCGTTCATATCGCTCCTGCATTTGGTGAGGACGACGGACGTGTTGGACGTAATTACGATCTTCCGTTTGTTCAGTTCGTTGATGCAGCCGGAAATATGACAGACGACACTCCTTTCGCTGGACTCTTCGTCAAGGATGCAGATCCAAAGGTACTTGTTGACCTTGATTCACGTGGACTGCTTTTTGCAGCTCCTAAGTTCGAGCATGACTATCCACACTGCTGGAGATGTGATACACCGCTCATCTACTATGCAAGAGAGTCATGGTTCATCAAGATGACTGCTGTCTCTGATGAGATGGTTGCAAATAATGATACAGTTAACTGGATACCGGAAGGTATCGGTAAGGGACGTTTCGGCGAATGGCTGAAGAATGTTCAGGACTGGGGCATCTCACGTAACCGTTACTGGGGTACACCACTCAATATCTGGGAGTGTCCTGACTGCGGCAAGCAGATATCAATCGGAAGCATCGCTGAGCTTTGCGAGAAGGGCTACATCGCAGGAGAGAATGGTGAGAAGAAGCCGGTTCCTGCAGACATCGAGCTTCACAGACCGTTTGTTGATGATGTTATCTGCGAGTGTCCTGAGTGTAAGTCAGGTATGAAGAGAGTTCCTGAGGTTATCGACTGCTGGTTCGACTCAGGTGCCATGCCTTTCGCACAGTGGCATTATCCGTTTGAAAACGCAGACATCTTCGAGGATAACTTCCCTGCAGACTTTATTTCCGAGGCTGTTGACCAGACAAGAGGATGGTTCTATTCTCTCATGGCTGAGTCTACACTTCTCTTCAACAAGGCTCCTTACAAGAACGTAATCGTTCTCGGCCACGTTCAGGATAAGGACGGACAGAAGATGAGTAAGAGTAAGGGCAACGCTGTTGACCCTATGGAAGCACTTAATAAATATGGTGCAGATGCAATCAGATGGTATTTCTACACCAATTCAGCTCCATGGCTGCCTAACCGTTTCCACGAGGACGCAGTTCTGGAGGGCCAGAGAAAGTTCATGGGAACGATCTGGAACACATATGCATTTTATACCTTATATGCTGAGATCGATCAGTTTAATCCACTGGATTATTCTCTCGAGTATGACAAGCTTTCCGTTATGGATAAGTGGCTTCTCAGCAAGTTAAATACAGCTGTTAAGAGCTTTGACGAGCAGCTTGGAAACTACAGGATCCCTGAGGCCGCAAAGGTTCTTGCAGAGTTCGTTGATGACATGAGTAACTGGTATGTAAGACGCTGCCGTGAGCGTTACTGGGTTAAGGACATGCCGCAGGACAAGATCAATGCGTACATGACCCTTTACACAGCCCTTGTAACGATTTCTGAGGTTGCTGCTCCTATGGTTCCATTCCTTACAGAGAGCATTTACCAGAATCTCGTTAGAAATATAGATAAGGATGCTCCGATAAGTATCCACCTCTGTGACTTCCCTGAGGTTCAGGAAGAGTTTATCGATGCTGAGCTTGAGGCAAATATGGATGAGGTTCTTAAGTGCGTTGTATTTGGACGTGCTGCAAGAAATACTTCAAACATCAAGAACAGACAGCCTATAGCAAATATGTTCATTAAGTCAGAGAGAGTACTTCCTGAGTTCTTCGTTGATATCATCAGAGAAGAGCTTAACATCAAGAACGTTGAGTGGAAGGATGATGTATCAGAGTTTTCAACATACATCTTCAAGCCACAGCTCAGAACAGTAGGACCTAAGTACGGCAAGTTCCTCGGCGGCATCAAGCAGTACCTCGCAGAGGTTGACGGCAATGCAGCAATGAAGACTCTTAAGTCTGAGGGCGCCCTTAAGTTTGAGGTTAACAGTGAGGAGATAGTTCTTGCAGAGGAAGACCTTCTGATAGATGTTGCCAAGTCTGATGACTATGTAACAGAGGGTGACAACAACGTTACGGTTGTTCTTGATACAAGACTTACACCTGAACTTATCGAGGAAGGTTATGTCAGAGAGATAATCTCTAAGATTCAGTCAATGCGTAAGGAGGCTGACTTCGACGTTACAGACAGGATCAGGGTTTATATCACTGATAACGATAAGATCAAGGGCATAATGGCAGCTAACGCTGACACCATCAAGACTGCAGTTCTCTGTGATGAGATCATCGAGGACTCTGTTCAGGGCTTCGCCAAGGATTGGAGTATTAATGGTGAAGACGTTAAGATGGGTGTTCAGAAAGTATAGTATAAGTATTCTATTACTCGATATGCTTGACTGATATGGACAGAGAAAGAGTATATATGAAATAAAAATCAATCGACTGTGCCGCTGAACGTCTTTATTGCGGGAAGCGGCCGATAGGAATATGAGGAGGAAGATATATGAAGAAGATTGCGGACTTTGACAAGGAAAGCTTCAAGAATCAGGTTATCAGCAATGTCAAGATGCTTTTCAGAAAAGACTTGGATGAAGCTACACCGCAGATGATCTATCAGGCAGTTGCTTATGCGGTTAAGGATGACATCATCGACAGATGGATCGCAACACATAAGGTATACAGAAAGCAGAACGTTAAGAAGGTTTATTACCTTTCAATGGAGTTTCTTATCGGAAGACTACTTGGTAATAATATCCTCAGTCTCGGATATTATCCACAGGTTAAGGAAGCTCTCGACGAGATGGGCTTTGATATGAACTTCATCGAGGATCAGGAGAGAGACCCTGCACTTGGTAACGGTGGTCTCGGCCGTCTTGCTGCATGTTTCCTTGATTCACTTTCAACACTTGGTTATCCTGCATATGGCTGCGGTATCCGTTATCGTTACGGTATGTTCAAGCAGAAGATCAAGGACGGTTATCAGATTGAGAAGCCTGATGACTGGTTAAAGCATGGTTATCCTTTCGAGGTTAAGCGTACAGAATACGCTGTTGAGGTTAAGTTTGGCGGATATGTAAGAGTTGAGCAGAAGAACGGACGTAATCAGTTCATTCAGGAGGGTTACAGATCAGTTCGTGCCGTACCTTATGATCTTCCTGTTGTAGGCTATGGAAACAATGTTGTAAATACACTTCGTATCTGGGATGCAGAGGCTCCACAGGAATTCAACCTTGAGTCATTTGACAGAGGTGAGTATGACAAGGCTGTTGAGGAAGCAAACCTTGCAAGAACACTTGTAGAGGTTCTTTATCCAAACGATAATCATATCTCCGGTAAGGAACTCAGACTTAAGCAGCAGTATTTCTTCATCTCTGCTTCAGTTCAGAGAGCAATCCTTAAGTTCAAGGAGAACAATGACGATATTCATGATCTTCCTGAGAAGGTTGTATT
>CAMNMC010000110.1 GCA_946544235.1 uncultured Lachnospiraceae bacterium
CAAATGATATACTGGATGCCATGATAGCTGTTTCGTATTTCTTCCGTTTGACGGAAACCAGGATATACAGAGAAGAGAAGAAGGATTTTTCTGCGGTAACAGAGAGATGCTTTGGAAGGCTGGTATCATATTA
Source organism: uncultured Lachnospiraceae bacterium (assembly GCA_946544235.1). Classification (GTDB taxonomy): domain Bacteria; phylum Bacillota; class Clostridia; order Lachnospirales; family Lachnospiraceae; genus Eubacterium_Q. The sequence goes on from CAMNMC010000110.1 coordinate 134, forward strand.
TAAAGAAAAACGTAACAGAAGCTTTCTTGATGAGGTGACAGGAAGACCGTCAATCTGGCCGTATGTTATTTTTTCCGGAGCAGTGGCAGATGCTTTTGGAGCAGAAGAGGGTTATGAATACCATATAAATGATGTCCGATCAGTTTTTTATAAGAATTCACACTGGTCGGTTAAACGGTATTCGCCGGATGAAAAGAAAAGAAAGAATCTGCAGGATTTTCTGGCGGCAGTGTATGTTGCTTATCTGGGTAACAAAGAGAATGCGGGGGTGACTGCTGATGATACCTGCTTAAATTCCGTTGATGAAGTGCTACAGGAAGAAAGAGTTATGAATGATAGCGATAACTCACACAGATTAAGAGTACTTGGCATCAGCGAACTGAAAACCCCGGTGTGGATGAAAAAACTGATCGATGAAGAATGCGGCAGATACATTGAGAAGATAAGACTGGCAGAAGCACGGAAGGTTCGTATTGATTTCTCAAAACTTGATTCCATAAGAGAGAAAGCAGCGGTTGTAAGGGATAAACTGATTGTGGATGAGGAGATAGTTTCGACATATGATGTTGTCGGAAATGATTTTTTTGATAATAATCAGTCGAAAAATGAAGCTGCTGATACAACTACTGCTGATACAAACGCTGCTGACACAAAAACTGATATAATTGATAATAAAGATGATGGATGTTCCGATATTCATGATAACAGCAATGATCTGCTCAATGATCTTGAGAAAAGGGTTATATCGGCAATCATTCAAGGTGATGATCTCGGATTCGTGAGGTCAGAGGGTAAGATGCTGTCGGTTGTTATCGATACTGTCAACGAGAAGCTGTACGATATTTTCGGTGACAGTGTTATTTATGATGATGGTACGCCGAAGATTTATGAAGAATATACTGATGAACTTATTGAAATGATCAAATAATATGAGTTTATACAATGATGTATCCAATATGTTATTCGTTGAATTAAATGATTTAGTGTAAATTTTGGGAGAAAAAATGTTGATAGATAGAAAAGCGCCGCGCAGGATAGCGCAGGCAATAATGAGTTCTCTAAAGGGTGGAGTTGTTCCAAGAGTCGGACTCCCATATATTACGGTAGGAAGAGAGAAGGAAATCGAAGCTTTTCTCTCTGACGAGGAAATCATTGCAGAGGGAGGAGCTTCCTTCAGATTTATTGTGGGCAAATACGGCAGCGGTAAGAGCTTCCTCCTTCAGACAATCAGAAATTATGCTCTGGACAAGAATTTTGTGGTTGTCGATGCTGACCTTTCACCGGAACGAAGGCTTCAGGGAACGCATGGGCAGGGACTTGCAACCTACAAAGAACTTATAAAAAATATGTCCACAAAAACCAGACCGGAGGGCGGTGCACTTAGTCTGATCCTTGACAGATGGATCAATCAGGTTGAGAGAGAAGTTATTGAGAAGAACGAGATTAATCCTTCAAGTTCAATTACTGGTGTCGGGCAGGCTGAGTCAAACAGTTTTGCTGCAGAAGATGGGATAAAGAGTAGAATTGATGGCGAAAGCAGTATTCATGATCTTGTGAATAAAGAGATTCGTAATATCATATTTTCCCTTAATGAAATGGTTCATGGTTTTGATTTTGCAAAGCTGCTGACCATCTATTACGAAGCGTATATTAATGGTGATGACGAGAGTAAGGCGAAAGTCATCAAGTGGTTCAGGGGTGAATACACCACGAAGACAGAGGCAAAGCAGGATCTCGGTGTAAATATAATCATCACCGATGATGACTGGTATGAATATATCAAGATATTTGCGGCGTTTCTGAGAAAAGCAGGCTATTCGGGGCTTTACATACTGATCGATGAACTGGTTAATCTCTACAAGATAACCAATTCAATTACAAGGCAGAATAATTATGAGAAGATGCTGGCTATGTACAACGATACTATGCAGGGTAAGGCTCAGTATATGGGAATCATCATGTGCGGAACACCTGAATGCATGGAGGATAAGAGAAGAGGTGTCTTCAGTTATGAAGCACTTCGTTCAAGACTTGGAAGCGGCAGGTTTTCAGGTGATCATGAGGACCTTTTGGCTCCGGTAATAAGACTTAAGGCGCTCAGCTATGAAGAGATGCTTGTACTGACGGAGAAACTGTCCGCGCTGCATGCAGATCTCTATAACTATGAACAGAAGCTGACTGATGAGGACCTGGTATATTTCCTGAAAGCCGAGTACGAGAGAATTGGGGCGAGCCAGCTTATCACTCCGAGAGAGGTAATAAGAGATTTTATTGAGCTTCTGGATATTCTGTATCAGGAGCAGGGAACACAGATGAAGGAGCTGCTCAGTTCAGGCGGCTTCAGGTTTGGAGATTCGCTTGCAGTAGCTGACAGCGAAGACAGAGTCTCCACAGAATATGCAGAGTTTACGATATAAATATAAAATCCGGATGAATTATCTATGACATAGCGGGAAATGATAATAAACAGTTGTATGAAAGGACATGTCAACATGAAGATACTTGTTTTAGGTGGCACGAGATTTTTTGGAATTCCAATGGTTAAAAAACTGATTGATGATGGACACGAGGTGACGATCGCAACCAGAGGAAGAGCCGGAGATCAGTTTGGTGATAAGGTTGAGAGGCTGACTCTGGAGAGAACTGATCCTGAGAGCATGAAGCAGGCGCTGGCGGGAAAACACTTTGATGTGGTGATCGACAAGATTGCCTATGCATCGAATGATATCAGATATGCCATGGAAAGTATCGATTGTGATAAATATATTCAGATGTCCAGTACGGCTGTCTATGATCCGAAGGTGGTAAATACAGTCGAAGAGAATTTTGACGGAAAAGCACGTCCGGTTATCTGGTGCAACAGATCAGATTTTACTTATGCGGAGATAAAGCGTCAGGCGGAATTTGCACTCTGGCAGGAGTATCCGGACAGAAAATGGATAGCAGTCAGATATCCGGTAGTCCTCGGTAAGGATGATTATACAAATAGACTGAAGTTCTATGTTGTTCATGTTAAGAATAAGATTCCGATGAATATTGATAATATGGATTATCAGATGAGTTATATAAGGTCGGATGAGGCAGGATTATTTTTGGCTTATCTGGTCGATAAGGATTATGAGGGGGCTGTTAACGGCTGCTCTGACGGCACGATAAGCCTGAGGGATATCATAGATTATCTGGAAGAAAAAACCGGTAACAAGGCTGTTTTATCAGATGACGGTGACGAGGCTCCTTACAATGGTGATCCTGAATTCAGTATTAATACAGACAAGGCGAAGTCGCTGGGCTTCAGGTTTACGGAGATACATGACTGGATATACGAGCTGCTCGATTATTATCTACAAGAAGATAGGAATTAGTTATAGATATTGAAAAATATAACATTATGTATGACATTATCAGTGGCGGTGCCATCCGGGGTGATCAGCGGGTGTATTGTTTATAGATGTTTGAGGAGGAATGCAATGATACGCGACGAAATAATAGAAGAGCTGTTTAAACTGCAGGATAAGGAATACAGGGAGTTTCAGGGAAAACTGATTCCCCCGAAAACTGTTGATGATATGATCGGAGTACGTACTCCGGATCTGAAAAAATACGCCAGAGAGCTTCTTAAGCGTGAGGATGTCAGCGAGTTTCTGGACATACTTCCGCACAAGTACTATGACGAATATCAGTTACATGCTTTTATTATTTCAGGGATAAAAGACTATGACAGATGTATGGCTGAAATTGAGCGCTTTCTTCCGTATGTGGATAACTGGGCTACCTGCGACACACTCCTGCCGAAGGTATTTGCTAAACATAAGAACGAACTGCTGGAGCACGTAAAGGTCTGGATCAAGTCAGATAAAACATATACCGTTCGTTTTGCAATCAGTATGCTTATGAGACATTTTCTCGACGATGATTATGACACAAAATATCCAAAGATGGTTGCTAAGGTACGTTCTGAGGAATACTACATAAATATGATGATCGCGTGGTATTTTGCGACTGCTCTTGCCAAGCAGTATGACTCGATTATTCCTTTTATCGAAGAAAAGAAACTCGACAAATGGACTCACAACAAGACTATACAGAAGGCGGTTGAGAGCTACCGTATCACACCGGAGCAGAAGGAATATCTGAAAACTCTTAAAATACGATAGAACACACCATAACGAATGATTGTCAGATGAATTAAAATTTGAAACAGTATCAAAAAACTCTCGTGACCTGGAGCAATCAAAATAAAGCATATTGTGGAATGAAATAAAGCATATTGTGGAATGGTAAAGAGCAGTTAGTGAAGAATGATATCATGAGAAGGTATAAGCATGGACATATTTGACAGGTATGCACCCTTTGTGCAGGAATACATATATAAGAATAACTGGGAAAACCTCAGGGCGATACAGGTTGCGGCAGGGGACGTATTGTTCAATACTGATGAGAACCTTCTTCTTACTGCGTCTACAGCCTCGGGGAAGACTGAGGCGGCTTTCTTTCCTATAATTACCATGTTTTCCGAAGATATGCCGCAGTCGGTTGGATGCATATATATCGGACCTCTCAAAGCGCTTATAAATGATCAGTTTGAGAGATTAAATGATCTCTGCGATGAGGCTGATATTCCGGTCTGGCACTGGCATGGAGACGTTGCGAGAACGCATAAGGAAAAGCTTCTTAAGCATCCTTCCGGGATACTCCAGATAACTCCGGAATCCCTGGAGGCTATGCTTATTCATAAGCATTCAATGGTTGCAAGTCTCTTCAGTGATCTGAGATTTATCGTGATCGACGAGGTACATTCACTACTAAGAGGTGACAGAGGTGGTCAGACACTCTGCCTTATAGAGAGACTTTCACGTATTGCCGGAGTATCACCGAGAAGGATAGGACTGTCGGCTACGATCGGAGAACCTGAGGAAGTCGGACGTTTCCTTGCATCCGGAACCGGGCGAGGAATCATCATACCGAAGATTGAAGAGAAGGGCACTACCTGGAGACTCTCAATGGAGCATTTCTATGTACAGAGTGAAGCCGGTGGTGAGAGTTATCGAGATGAATCACATGCAAAACTGCTGAATGAAGAAAATAGTGAATGCGGTATTGATGCGGAGTCAGATAGTTTACATGATATGATTACCGATACAACTATTGGTGTATCAGTCAATGAGGAAGCTTCAGACAATGCCGATGACGTCGATATTGATGAAACTGATAAATCAGAAATCACAGTTGAGGGCTTTGATCCGTCCTTTAAATATATATTTGATAATACACGTAACAAAAAGTGTCTCGTATTTGTAAATTCCAGAGAAGAATGCGAGGCTGTTACAACTACGCTAAGAAGGTATTCTGAGCTCTTTGGAGAGCAGGAGAGATTTCAGATTCATCATGGAAATATTTCTGCGGCTCTCCGGGAGACAGCTGAGATGGTCATGAAGGATGATAATGATCTTCAGACGACTGTTACCACGGCAACGCTTGAGCTGGGAATAGATATCGGGCGGCTTGAGAGAGCTTTTCAGATAGATGCGCCATGGACTGTTTCTGCATTTCTGCAGAGGATGGGAAGAACCGGAAGGAGAGAACTTCCGCCGGAAATGTGGTTCGTCATGCGAGAGGATGAAGTAGAAGCGAGAGCAATGCTGCCTGTTACGATTCCATGGACACTTATCCAGGGTATAGCGCTTGTCCAGCTTTACATAGAGGAGAGGTGGGTTGAGCCGCCGAGACTTGACAGGCTTCCGTTCAGTCTGCTTTATCATCAGACAATGAGTACGCTTATGTCCTGCGGAGAACTTACACCTGCCGGCCTGGCACAGAGAGTTTTATCTCTTACCTTTTTCCACAGGATAAGTCAGGAGGATTACAGAACACTTCTTCAGCATCTCCTGAAGATAGGGCATATAGAGAAGACAGCTGAGGGCGGACTTATCGTAGGACTTGAAGGAGAGAAGGTAGTCAGTTCGTTCAGGTTTTATGGCGTTTTTCAGGAGAATGAAGAATACACTGTCAGAAATGAAAATGAAGAGCTTGGAACGATAGTCATTCCGCCTCCTGTTGGAGAGAAGCTGGCCATAGCCGGACGTGTATGGACCGTCCTTGATGTCGACAGAAAGAGGCATACTGTTTATTGTACGCTGGTCAGAGGAAGTGTTCCGGCTTATTTCGGGCAGTGTCCGGGTGATCTTCATACCAAGGTTCTGCAGAGAATGAGAAATGTTCTTCTTGAAGATAAGAGCTATCCGTATCTTATGAAAAATGCGGTGGCCCGACTTGATAAAGCGCGAGAAACCTATGCTTCATCAAACCTCGGAGAAGGCACACTGCTTAATCTCGGAGGGGCAAAATGGTGTTTCTTCCCATGGCTCGGAACCTATCCTTTCCTTGCGCTTGAGAGAGTACTAAGGATTAAATGTGCTTCGCGTCTCGGTCTCAAAAACTTTGATTCCTCAAGGCCATATTTTATGGTATTTACAATGAGAGCCGGTCGCGATGAATTCTTCCGCGTATTAAAAGAAGAACTCGCCAAGGATTTTGATCCGCAGACACTTATCTATCCTAAGGAAGTACCGCTTTTTGATAAATATGATGAGTACGTTCCGGAAGAGCTTATCCGAAAGGGTTTTGCAGAGGGCGTGCTGGATATTGATACACTGCGGAAACAAGCGAGCAGTTGGTGTTGATTGTATCGGATGATTATGATGATATGAGTCAATTGATTGATTAATACTTATATATATTTGTTAGAATTAATAAAACGCACATATATACCTGCGAGAATGTATTTTACTAAACTCGAGCTGGCATGTATGTGCGTTTTATTGTTTCACATCCAGATTATTCCATATGTTCTGTATCTCTTCATAAAGCGCAGGATTCTTCTCACGCAGCATTTCAAATCGCTTTGCGCGTTCTGCGGCAATCCTGGCGAAGGCCTTTGGATGATGCTTCTTCATATGCTCATCTCTTTCGTAACGCCTGCGGAGTATACGTTCGATGGAAGGTCTGTTCTTCTCCATAATCTTGATCTCAAGATTCATCTGACGTTCAAGCAGGCGGCTGTCGATACGGTCCATGGCAGAGGAGGTGAGTATCTCTGTTTTTGAACTGACAGTTTTACCTTCCTCGATCATGATGGCAAGACGGATCTCGAGGAGTTCGAGAAGCTCCTCCTCATCAACTATATTCCAGTGATCACCATAAGCACTTTCGTTTTCCTTGATATATTTTCTGATGTCAAATTCATCATTTGTTATATCAAAGTCCGGATCCTCGGTTATCTTCGCGGCTATATCCGCCGCAAGTCCCTGCATGATCCGGTCAGCATCCATACCATAAGCCCATTCAAATTCAGCCAGACGGCGGCTGGCCTTGCCCGGAGCCGGTGAGTAGGATTCGTCGTAAATATATGGTGGCTCTATTCCTTTTTCCTGAAGAACCTGAATGATACGCGGCTTAACATTTCCGGCTCTGATGATCTCGCCTGCACCATAGGCTCGGAGCATATCATTTATACTGTCAACGTGGCCGGCTATGTAGAAGTCGATGCCACGTTTTTTGTATTTATCATA
>CAMNMC010000111.1 GCA_946544235.1 uncultured Lachnospiraceae bacterium
TATCGAGTATCTGACCAATGTCCGCATGGATAAGGCCAGAGAACTTCTCCGTAACACTAACAAGAGTATGAAGGAGATATGCCTCGAGATCGGTTATTCGGACGCAAACTATTTTAGCCGTACGTTTAAGAAAAACGTCGGTGTTACACCATCTGAATATAAGGATGGCAAGGACAAATAATGTCAGGCTGAAAAATACTAGTATATTATCAAAAGGATCTCCGAATGAGGTCCTTTTTTCTATTGAAAGATGATAAAGTGTCAGATTTTTTGCTTTTATAGCGTATTATATATATGAATGGCCATTCATGGAGGAGGATTTCCAATGAGGAAACAAAGTATTACTGACGAAAACTATATAGAGTTACTGGCAAAGAAAGATGAGAGAGCGCTTTATTACGTGATAGAGAATTATGGGGGATTGGTCATGTCAGTAATAAGGCATTTGTTGCAAGGCTTTCCTGATGAACAGGAGGAATGCTTCGATGATGTTCTTATGAAGGTATGGGAGCATATAGAGGATTATAATAAGGATTTATGCAGCTTTCGTGGGTGGATAGTGGCTATTGCAAGGTATCAGTCTATTGACAGGCTCAGGAGGATCGGGCGTGAAAATGAAAAAAGAGTAATCCGGGCTCTTGATGATGTGAAGGATGTTCAGGCAGTCAATGATGCTTTTCTAAATATAGAAGAAACAATCGATGATGAGATAAACAGCATGCTTGAGTGTCTGTCTCCGGATGACAGAGAGATATTTAAGAGACTATATATTGAAGGGGAATCTGCCAGAGAGGTTGGGAAAGCTCTTAATATAACAGAGTCAAATATATATGCCAGAGCATCAAGGGGAAGAAAGAGACTCAGAGTTTTTCTGAAGAATCGAAAGGAGAATGAATATGACGGATAGTATTTATAGATTATTGAATCATGTAGAAACAGATATGAGCATTTATGAAGATACGTTTCTGTCAGAATATGAACAAAAACAGATAATAGAGAGAATTCATAAAAAAATACAGAGTGGATGTGAAAAAAAGCATAGAAATAGCATACTGACCAGGGTTGCAGCCGTTATAGCCGTCTGCGCAGTAACAGGAGGCATAATTGCCGGTGTAAGGATGTACAGGGCAAAGGGAAATAATACAAAAGAATCAGAAGAGTATACTCTGAGTGAAAAGTATTATATAAAAGAGGATGTTACAGTACAGGAACATCATAATGACAGACGTACAGAGGAATTCACGGATATTTCAGGTGATGTTGAGATAAGAGTGGATATTGAACTTGCAGAAGATACTGCGCACATGCCTGTGGTCAGGGTAGAACCGAGGAAGATTACCACGGAAGATATCGATAAATGGAAAGAGGTTTTCTTTGAAGGAAGTACCGCTTATGAAAAGGAAGGCTTTGATAAATATAGCCGTGAATACATCGCTGATGATGTAAATGGACATGAGGCCATAATCGGCGTTACGAATAGAGACGAAGAAGCATTAAAGATATTTTCAATATTCTTTAGCTATAATGATGGCAACAGGATATTGGATGAAAAACCATATAAAAATACTTCCGAGGAAGATGCAAGAAAAATGGCGGATTCAGTTTTGAAAGAACTGGGTATTGAGGATGAATGGTATTTTTATGATCAGTTTTCACTCGATGGCTATGATAATGGTGGGGCCCATCTTTGCGAATACTCTATAAGATATGTACCACATGGAAATGGCATTTCAGCGATTCCTGTCTATGCAAATATTTTTAGTGGGAATTGCCCGGGAAATATGTATCACAGCGAATTAGAGATTGAGATCATTAACGGGATCGTTGTTGGGGCTCTTATGTGGACACCGTTAGCAGAAAAGGAGATTCTGAATGACGATGTCAAGATGATACATATTGAAGAGGCTTATGAGATCTTTAAGGAGCAGGCTAAGACAGAATTCATAAAGGAACGTGTATGTGATCCGGAGGACCCCGGATATGATAATATGAAAGGATATGTTAAGATCAATGAAATCAAAAAGGGACTAGTACGTATCAAAGACAAGAATAATGAAAACTCATTTCTACTGGTTCCGGCGTGGGTATTCTATGGATGGAAAGACAGCAGATATGGAAATACAGAATTTCCGAATCTGGATGAATTAGGTGCAGGGGCGAGCCCTCTTATTATCATAAATGCAATAGATGGCAGCGTGATCGATCCGGACAGAGGATATTGATCAAAGCAGCTGAGTTTAAGAAGTGTTAACCATATATTGGTTAGCACTTTTTTGTTTAGGATAGCATAATGTCAAGATTGTGCTACTTAATCAGTATAGTGCTATTTTGAGAGCAAAAATTAACAGAAAGAGACAAGTTATTCATGTTGAAACAGTGATATATTCATCTCAGCAAAAAAATAACACCTATCCGATCAGGCGGGAGAAAAAAGTTCTCCGGATCGGAAGGAAGCTTTAAAAAATTACGGAGGTATAGTAATGAGAAAGTTAGGTAAGAAGATTTTAGGGCTTGCCCTTGCCGCTACGATGGTAATGGGTGTCGCAACAGGATGTGGAAAGAAGAATGATAAGTCCGATGCAAGCGGCGGAAGCAGCAAGGGCGGAAGCAGTGAGGTTCAGGTAGGAGTCGTACTTCCTACAAAGGATGAGCCAAGATGGCTTCAGGATCAGAAGCAGTTCGAGACCATCCTCAGTGATGCAGGTTTCACAAATCAGGTTCTTTTCAGCCAGGGCTCTTCAGCAACTGAGAGAACAAATGTAGAGACACTTATTTCAAAGGGCATCAAGGTCCTCATCATCTGTCCACAGGACGGACCTGCAGCAGCTGCAGCAGTTGAGGAAGCTAAACAGGCAGGCGTTAAGGTCATCGCTTATGACCGCCTCATAACAGGAACAGAATCAGTTGATTATTACGTAACCTTTGACAGCTTTGCAGTAGGAGCTGCTCAGGGTCAGTATCTGATAGACAATGCACCTGCAGGAAGCGGTATCCCTCTTTACCTCTACGCAGGTGCAGCAACAGACAACAACGCTTTCGTATTCTTCGAGGGTGCATGGAGCGTTCTTCAGCCAAAGATTGCTGACGGAACATTTGTTATAGCAAACTCTTCAGAAGCTGAAAAGCTTTCAGACAAGGCAGAGCTTTCAAGAGATGAGATCGGTAAGATCATCGGACAGATCACAACAGACTGGGATTTCAACGTAGCAAAGTCTAAGGCAGAAGCAAACCTTACAGCTACAAAGAAGAATCTTAAGGGCGATGTAGTAATACTTGCACCAAACGATGGTACAGCTCGTTCAATCGCAGATGTATTTGCAACAGATAAGGATGTCACAAGCTATGTTATCACAGGTCAGGATTCAGAGAAGGCTTCAGTTCAGTATATTATCGACGGAAAGCAGTCTATGACAGTATTTAAGGATACAAGAACACTTGCAGCTGATTCAGTAGCAATGGCAGTAAGTCTTCTTGAAGGCAAGGAGCCTGTAACCGATACAACATATGACAACAACAAGAAAGAAGTTCCTGCAAAGCAGACATCAATCGTTGTTGTAACAAAGGACAATGTAAAGCAGGCACTTATTGACTCAGGATATTATGACTCTTCTGATTTTTCAGGATTAGAGTAAATATTATTAACCATGGACTCGCCGGCTTTAACACCCCACTAAAGCCGGTGGTTCTGTGAAGGGAGGCTTCTATGAGCGATTATATACTGGAAATGAACGGAATCGTTAAAGAATTTCCGGGTGTAAAAGCACTGAATAACGTTAATTTCAAAGTGAAGCGCGGAGAGATTCATTGTCTCGTCGGGGAAAATGGAGCCGGTAAATCAACACTTATGAAGGTGCTGTCCGGTGTGTATCCTCATGGAACGTATACAGGCGATATCGTCTATAACGGAGAAGTTCAGAAGTTTAAGAAGATAGCAGACAGTGAAGCAAAAGGAATAGTTATCATCTATCAGGAACTTGCACTTATTCCGGAGCTTAGCTTATATGAAAATATATTTTTCGGACATGAAATAGTAAGGGGCAAAACGATCGACTGGAACGAAACGATAGTTCAGGCGTCGAAGATGCTCGACAAGGTAGGCCTGAAGGCCGATCCTTCAATGAAGGTAAAGGAGCTTGGAGTCGGCAACCAGCAGCTGGTTGAGATTGCAAAGGCACTCAGCAAGAACGTTAAGCTGCTGATCCTTGATGAGCCGACCGCTTCCTTAAATGAAGACGACAGCCAGAATCTTCTGCAGCTTATAAGAGAGCTTAAGGCGCAGGGCGTAACCTGCATCATGATCTCACACAAGCTCAGAGAGATCACGGCAATAGCAGATACGATAACCGTACTCAGAGACGGTGCAACCATATGCTCGATGGATGCAACTGAGAGGAAAATCGAGGAGGCAGAGATCATAAAGCACATGGTAGGGCGTGAGATGGATAACATTTATCCTAAGCGTGAAAAACATGGATTTGGAGATATAGCACTCGAGTTAAAGGATTGGACGGTATTTGACCATTCTAAGAACCGTGAGATCCTTCACCACGTAAATATCAATGTCAGAAAGGGCGAGATCGTAGGTATCCAGGGACTTATGGGAGCAGGAAGAACCGAGCTGGCGCACAGTATATTCGGTAATCCTACAGGCTACAAGATAACCTCGGGCGAGTTCTATCTGGATGGTGAGAAGGTCCGCTTCAAACATCCTAGAGAAGCAATCAAGAAGGGACTTGCTTATGTATCCGAGGATCGTAAGGGCAACGGACTCGTGCTCATGCAGGACATCAGATATAACATTTCGATAGCAAATCTCGAGGCGCTTGTAGATAAAATCTCTATCAATGAAAATGAAGAGATAAATATAGCAAATTATTATAAGGACTCGATAAATATCAAGGCTCCTTCGATCGAACAGAAGGTAGGAAACCTCAGTGGCGGTAATCAGCAGAAGGTTCAGATAGCAAAGTGGATGTTTGCAAAGCCAAATGTTCTGATCCTCGATGAGCCGACCAGAGGTATCGATGTCGGGGCAAAATTCGAAATATACAGCCTGATGAACAAGCTTGTTGATCAGGGAATGAGTATCATAATGATCTCTTCCGAACTCCCGGAGGTACTCGGAATGAGCGACAGACTGTACGTTATGTCGGAAGGAACCATAACAGGTGAGCTTACCGCAGAGGAAGCTACGGAAGAAAAGGTTATGGCAATGGCCATTAGTTCGATGGCTGAAGCATCGTAAAAGAAAAAAGCGGAGGAAAATAATTATGCAGTTGGTAAAAAAAGCTGGATATAACCAGCTGGCGGTCCGGGATGATGAAGTCCGGATGAATGGTGAGACTAAAAAGAAGGTCGGACTTGGCCGCGAAGTTCTCACACTGGCGAAGACAAATATTCGTGATTATGTAATGTATATAGCTTTGATCGTTATCATGCTTTACTTTAATGTCAAGACAGACGGAGGCTTCCTGGATGCGAGAAATATAACAAACCTCATCAACCAGGCCGGTTATGTAGCAGTAATGGCAATCGGTATGACGATAATCCTTATCATCTGCCACATCGATCTTTCGGTTGGTTATGTTGCCGGCTTCTCGGGAGCGGTTGCAGCGATATTGATGACAAAATATCACGTAAATGAGTGGCTGGCTATCCTTATAGTTCTTGCACTCGGACTTCTTATAGGTCTCTATCACGGAATTCTTGTAACCAAGGTTGGTGTTCCGGCCTTCGTAACAACACTTGCCGGAATGTTCATATTCAGAGGACTCCTGAACCTCTCACTTCAGGATACAGGTACAATCATTATTCCTAATGAAGGCTTCAAGTCATTATCAAACGGTTTCATTCCTGATATCGCAAACGTCGGAGGTATTCATCTGCTGACACTCATCATCGGTGGTGTCCTTGTAATAGCGATGGTTTGTTCACAGATCAAAACCAGACAGAACAAGGTTAAATATAGCTTTGATGTTCCTTCGGTTCAGATTTTTATCTTCAAGCAGATCGTAGTTTCAGCAGTTATCATGCTGATCATGTGGACACTTGCAAGCTTCTCGGGTATCCCTTGGACAGCAGTTATAGTCGGAGTTGTTCTCCTCATCTATAACTTCATGCTCAACAAGACAAAGCTCGGACGTGCCATCTACGGTATCGGTGGAAACGCTCAGGCAGCAGAGCTTTCAGGTATCAATGTTAAGAAGGTCACACTTTTCGCCTTCTGTTCGGTAAGCCTTATGGCTTCACTCGGAGGTATTCTTTATACCTCAAGACTTCAGTCAGCTACACCTACAGCAGGTCTCGGCTTCGAGATGGATGCCATCGCATCCTGCTACATCGGTGGTGTTGCAGTAAGCGGTGGTGTAGGACGAGTTACAAATACTATTATCGGAACACTTGTTATCATGTCTCTTACAAATGGAATGAACCTTATGGGAACAGACATTTCTTACCAGTACATCGTTAAGGGTCTCATCTTCGTAATAGCAGTTGCATTTGATGTGAGAAGCAGAAGAAAGAAATAATTAAAAAGTTCACAAAAAACCTTCCAAATATTCCAAAACGGGCGGATGTGTCATCGTACACATCCGCCCGAACATTATTTACGCTCTTTTGTATATATTTATATACGTGTTTTTTGTAAACAGATTATTGTATAAAGTCCGAATTGAGACGCCGCTGGCGCTTAAATGCTTTAACCTCGTACATCTCCTTGTCGGCAATCTTGATGGCGGATTTTATATCAAAACCGTCAGCCAGAGTGGTTTTAAAGGCACCGCTGCTGGTAAGAACCTTATATTTCAGATTTGAACATGCATTATAGTCATTCAGTATCTTGTCAATACGCTTCATAATTGCGTCACTGTCGCATTCCCCGAAGATAACGGAGAAGAGCTCATCACCACCGAAACGGGCTGAGAGAGCTGTTTTCGGAACAGCACTCATAAGAGCGATTGCAACTGTTGAGATGGCTCTGTCGCCTTCCGCATGACCAAAGGTGTCATTGATATATTTGAGGCCGTCGAGATCGGACATGATGACAGTTACAGGCTCGTTTTTATGCTCAGGAAGTGCCTTATCAAAAGCTATCGTGAAGCCGATACGGTTATAGAGACCGGTCAGCGCATCATGGTTGTACATGGAATCCATCTTGTCGAGGAGGTAGCGCTGGTACTGCATATTTGCAAACCCGCCTATACCCATCGAGAGAGCATTGGTCACATTCACTGCCCTTGAATAATCGGTTATCATGTAATCCGTGAAATAATAGCAGGTGAAGCCCATAGGCTTGTTCATGTAGTCCAGAGCATTGAAGATAAGCGGATAACCGGTATCGAGAAGTTCTATCATACGCTTACGGTAATTGCCGGACATGACATTTTCCTTATCATTGACTGTAGTGTCATAGAAAATATCCTCCGGAAGAGGGAATCTGCCCTCGAAACGTTTTTCTTCCGCGTAATCAGCGTCATTGATGATATGGAGATCCTTCTTCCCTGATTCTTCCTCAGGAATGACAAAATAGTTCTGCTCAGGATCAAATACTCTGCTGTCCACAACGCAGAGATGATGCTTTGTCTTGTGATTATGGATGGCTGCAGCCATATCCCAAGGAGTGAGAGCAGTTTCCATATTTGACGCGATATCATAGAGGATGCGCATATCCTCCTGATGTCTGTAAAAGCTGTTGTTGAAGCTTGAAAGTATGGACTGGGCATGCCAGGTGTGTGAATGGCAGCCGCAGGATTCGTTCGGCATAAGGAAAGGCTCAATATAGGAATCTTGCACTTCCTTACCATTAAGGATACTTATCGCAGCATCGGCTGCAGCATCGGAAAGCAGCATGATATCGCAGCTTACGGAAGTGATCTTTGGATTGGAGAAGAATATCTCATCATAGCCGTCAAAGCCGGATACAAGTATGTCTCGCGGAACTGATATGCGGGCGGTCTTAAGTACACCGCAGACATTCATAGCCATAATATCGTTGGCACAGATGATGGCATCAGGGAGATTGCTCCTTTTCAGAAGCTCGTGCATGGCCTCTATAGTCGGGTCAGCCCAGAAATTACCGTAGCTTATCCTGCTGTCATCACATGGAATATTATTTTCGGCAAGAACCTTCTTGAAGATTTCGATACGCTGATCTGAGAAAAAGTTATTTCTGAGACCTGCCATCATGTGAGGATTCTTCACATGGTGATGCTCGATCATGTGTCTTACTATAGTTTCAAAGCCCTTTGCATAATCAAAGTTGATGCAGGTGGTTCCTTCGTAATGCCCATCTAAAACAATGACCGGAACCTTATTCTCGGCAGCATTTCTGATTATCTTCTCGGAAACGTTCTTACTCTTGATCTTTTCGTCCATGATAATGATGCAGTCAAGATCCTCATAAGGAAGAAGGTCAAATACGTATGCTTCTGCAGGCTTCAGGTTTTCGTCCCAGTAGATGTCGGAATTTATGGCGAAAACAAGCAGGGCGCAGTTTTCCCGCACCAGCTTTTCATTCAGATTCTTGATGAAACCATTGATCTGAGAATCGTATATTCTTGATGTACATAAAGCAACTAATCGTTTGTTATTTACCATAGTATTACCTGATCGAAAGGGCACTCGAAGTGCCGCAAAGCTTAAGTTTTCTGACATATAAAACAAAAGGCTCGTGGCAGAACCTCACTCCTTAAGTATACCACTTAAAGCATGCCATTTAAAGGAAAAATTATCAGAAAAATAAGAACTAAATAGTGTGAAAATCTGACAATATATGGTAAAATATAAGCGGATTTGTCTGCCCATTTTGGGGCGGATGAAGGATCATAAGGGGTATATTAAAAATGATCGGGGTGAACGCAGTGAAGATTACAAAGAAAGACAGAACAGAACGTAACAGAGGAAGCGGACTCAGTAAGAGACGTGTACTGACCGGGAAAGGAATGAGAGGACTGGCGGTGCTTTCGCTTGTCATGGCTTTTCTTCTTGGAACGCTTTTCGGAATAAATGGGATGAGCTTTTCAAGGGCTGAGAACAGTTCGGGAAATGATTACGAGGATATGTCGGTAGATCCGACCACGAGAGGCGAGGGATATTCGGCAGTTCTTTACAATAATACCAACGGCCTTCCGACCTCGGAGGCCAATGCAATCGCCGAGACTGAGGAGGGCTTTATCTGGATCGGAAGCTACAGTGGTCTTATCAGATATGACGGCAATACCTTTGAGAGAATTGATTCAACAACAGGTATCACCAGTGTTGTAAGCCTCTATGTTGACAGTAAGAACAGACTGTGGATAGGAACGAACGACAACGGCGTTGCAGTGATGGACAGGGGAGAATACACTCACTACAACAATGTTGAAGGTCTTAAGTCTTCATCGATCAGATCAATCGTGGAGGATAACGACGGAAATATATTTGTTGCAACCACTCACGGTATCGGAATGATAGACAGTGAGATGGTGCTTCACGCGCTTGATGAGCCTCAGATCAACGAGGATTATATCTGCGAGCTTCGTCTCGGACCGGACGGTGTCATATATGGTGAAACGATGGAGGGAGCCATATTTACGATAGAGAATAAGAAGCTTACGGGTTATTATGACAGCAAGGCTCTGGAGATTGAAGGTATTTATACAGTCCTTCCGGATGAAAATATGCCGGGCTATGTATATATCGGAACTCAGAATTCGGAAATCTATCACGGCAACCTGAAGAAGGGTATCGTCGGAATGGAAAAAATCGATATCGCACCGCTCACGGTTGTTAAATCCATAGAACAGTTTAGGAATCAGATATGGATATGTGCTGATGATGGAATAGGTGTTGTTGATGATGGTAATCTGAAGGTTCTTGAGAAGCTTCCGATGAACAATTCGATCGATCATATGCTTCTTGATTATCAGGGTAATCTCTGGTTCACATCTTCAAGACAGGGTGTAATGAAGATAGTGCCAAATCAGTTCACTGATATATTTGAATGGTATAATCTTGATGAGATGGTAGTTAATTCGACCTGTGTCAGCGGAGGAAAGCTCTTTATCGGTACGGATTCGGGCCTGAAGGTTATCGATAGTGACAAGGTTATAGACAGCATCCCTGTAAAGGAAGTAATAAGCTGGGATACTGAAATGAAGAAACAGACAGATCTGGTAAAGCTTCTGGAGAATGTGAGGATCAGATCGATCATAAGAACCGATGACGGACATGTCTGGTTTTCAACCTACAGCAGCAGGGGACTTGTAGAATACTATGACGATACCGTAAGGATTTACAAGGCTCAGGATGGTCTTCCTTCAGACCGTGTCAGAACAGTCTATATGAAGAGTGACGGAAGTGTTATGGCTGTCTGCAGCGGCGGTCTGGCAATAGTAAAGGACGGAAAGGTCCTGAATGTATATAATGATAAATCCGGTCTCAGTAATACGGAACTGCTTACCGCGGTTGAGGCAGATAACGGGGATATGATCCTCGGATCCGATGGTGACGGAATATATGTTATCAGCGGTAACAGCGTGAGAAATTTTGGCCTGGGCGACGGACTTGAATCAGAAGTCGTCATGCGTATAAAAAAGGACAGAAACAGAAATATCTTCTGGATCATAACCAGTAACTCTATCGCATATATGACAGAGGACTATAAGATAACGACGGTTCAGAAATTCCCTTATTCCAACAATTTTGATCTTTATGAGAATGTGGACGGAGAAATATGGGTTCTCAGCAGTAATGGTATCTATGTCACAACAGCTGATGAGATGATCGCCAATGAAGATATAAGTACTGTATTTTACAGCAGGGATAATGGTCTTCCGTGCGTAACAACGGCAAACTCCTACAGTTTTCTTACGGAAGATGGCACTCTGTATATTTCGGGAACTACAGGTGTCGCAAAGGTTAATATCGACAAGCCTTTCGAGGATGTCAGCGAGCTCAAGATGGCTGTTCCATATGTGGAGGTTGACGGCAGGAGTGTTTATCCGGATGCTGACGGCAATTTCGTGATCCCTTCCGGAACCAAGAGACTTACGATATACAGCTTTGTATATTCGTATTCACTGATGAATCCGCAGGTAACATATTATCTGAAGGGCTTCGATCACAAGAAGATCGCCGTAGACAGAAATTCACTTGAGCCTGCCGATTATACCAATCTTGATGGCGGTAATTATGAATTCATAATGACGCTTCATGATTCTATGGGACGGGGCAACAGCGAACTGGTAATAAAGATCGTTAAGAAAAAAGCCTTTTATGAGAAACGCTGGTTCCAGCTGCTCTGCGCTGTGGCTACACTTCTGTTTATGATAGGAATTGTAATGTTCTTCGTGCGTCGTAAGACCAAGGCTCTCATGAAGAAACAGAAGGAACAGAAACTCTTCATCAGAGAGATGATAGAAGCCTTCGCGAAGACAATAGATATGAAGGACAAATATACCAATGGTCATTCTACAAGAGTTGCAGAGTATACGGCCATGCTGACAAGAGAGCTTGGCTATGATGAAGAGACGGTAGAAAACTACTACAATATCGCTCTTCTGCACGATATCGGTAAGATTTCCATACCACCTGAGGTACTCAATAAGCCGGGCAAGCTGACTGATGAGGAGTTCAAGATCATCAAGTCTCATTCGTCTCAGGGCTACAGAGTTCTTAAGGATATAAGTATCATGCCGGAGCTTGCGATAGGTGCCGGAGCTCACCACGAGAGACCTGACGGCAAGGGTTACCCGAAGGGCCTTAAGGGAGATGAGGTTCCGCGAGTTGCACAGATAATCGGTGTTGCCGATACCTTCGATGCCATGTATTCAGATCGTCCTTATCGTAAGAGGATGAATTTTGAAAAGGCTGTTTCGATCATTAAGGAGGTATCAGGAACTCAGCTTTACAGTGATGTCGTTGATGCCTTCCTGAGACTGGTTGACAAGGGTGAGTTCAGAGCGCCTGATGATACCGGCGGAGGCTCAACAGAGGATATCAATAATATTCACAAGAAATTCGATGACCAGAAGAAGGCCGAGGAGAATAAATCGGAGAAGCGGCCGGAGGATGGTAAAAGGTCTGAAGATAAGAAACAGGAGACCGATAAAAAGGGTAAGAATGAATAATACCGGCATGCAAGAAATTGGGGAGAAGGCACGTTGTATGTTATGGTGCAATAGAGAAAAGGGGTGACGGGCAGATGAACAGCAAGATGACTGAGCCGGAAATAGTATCCGGATTTGAAGAAGCACTGCAGTTTGGACATATTTATTTACAGTATCAGCCACAGTTCAATCATTCCACGGGAAGGATGATCGGAGCCGAGGCACTTATCAGATGGAAGCATCCGGCACTCGGGGATCAGTATCCTGCTGATTTCATTCCGGTACTCGAGAAGAACAATCTGATATACAGAGCAGATCTCTTTGTATTTGAGCAGGTGTGCGTATTTCAGAGAAAATGTCTGGATGAGGGGATATCACCTGTACCTATCTCGGTTAATATGTCGAGATATGATATTTACGATAATAATTACGTTGATGAAATCGAGGAAATACGTAAAAAATATGATGTTCCGGTAAAGTATCTCAGAGTTGAGATAACGGAATCATCGGCTATCGGCGGAATAGAGCTGATATCAAATGTTCTTGCGAAGCTGCATGGTTACGGCTACCTCGTTGAAATGGATGACTTCGGCAGCGGTTATTCTTCGCTGAATATCCTGAAGGATCTCGATGTAGATATAATAAAGCTTGATATGCTCTTTATGAGCAAGGATATGGGCGGAAGAGGAGGCATCATCTTAAGCTCCATAGTTCATATGGCTAAATGGCTTAAGACTCCGGTGCTTGCAGAGGGTGTTGAATCATATGAGCAGGCTGAGTATCTGAAGAGTATAGGCTGTAATTATATTCAGGGCTATCTCTATTCCAAGGCTGTTTCTGAGGATGATTTTGTTGAAAAGCTGAAAACAACGGATCATGAACCGGTTACACCGCCGATTCAGCTTATAGAGCATATGGATGCAGACAAATTCTGGAATCCGAAGTCGCTGGAAACTCTTATTTTCAGTAATTATGTAGGAGCGGCAGCTATATTCTCATATGAGGAGGGGCGTGTTGAACTCCTCAGGATCAACGATAAATATTCAAAAGAACTCGGTATGAATATGACCGAAAAGGATATACTCGGAACCAATCCGCTGAAGAGCTTTGATCAGGAGAACAAGGATAAATATCTGAATGCCATGGAGCTGGCCATTGCCTCAAACGATGAAGTTGTGACAGAGACCTGGAGAACTATTGTTTCGGATTGCTGCGGAGAGGACAGGATATGTATAAGGAGTAATCTGAGAGTCATCGGAAACGCAGGAAATCAGTATCTCTTCTATGGTATGATACAGAATATCACTGCTGAGAAGAAGAGGTTTGCCGATATCTCCGAGAATGAGATCAAACTCAGGTTTGCGAGTGATCAGGCAAATATTTATGCCTGGGAGTATACTATAGCTAACAAGCAGATGAGACCATGCTTCAGATGTATGAGAGATCTTGGACTGCCGCCTTTAATAAAGAATTATCCTGAACCGGTTATTGAAAGCGGACTGTTCCCGCCTGATTATGCGGATATGTACAGGGATATGATGAGGCAGATAGATGAAGGCGTCGGCAGCATAGAGGCGATCATTCCGCTGACGGTAGGAAGGATTCCTTTTCATGTCAGGTATACGACGGAATTTGACGAGAATGGTAAGCCGCTCAAGGCGTATGGTTCTGCAACTCTTGTGATCAATGAAGCAAAGAATGACGGTGAAGAGAAGTAGATTTTTGGGGAGATTTATTTATGAATAGTATGGAAGACAAAGAGATTTTTGTTAAAATTGCAGAAGCCCTGCTGGTTGACTATTCCAGCATCTATTATGTCAATGCTGTAACAAAACGTTATAAGTGGTATTCAATCAATTCGGGCTTTAAATCGCTCGGATTAGAATTTGAGGGGGATGATTTCTTTAAGAATGTTTCTAGAGATGCGATTAAGGTTGTTTATCCGGAGGATGTTCAGTTAATAGTTGATTTTCTCAGCGAAACCAATGTCATGAACAATATCTGCACGGGCGAGATGAAGAGTATCCTGTACAGACTCATTATTGATGGAAAACCGGTATACCACACCATGCGACTCATCAAAGGCATAGGTGAGGATAGTGATTATTTCATAGTCGGGGTTCTGAATGTTGATGAGAAGATACGTAAGGAACAGCAGGCAAGGGAGATGGAGGAAAAGAGCCTGACATATAACCAGATTGCCATGGCACTTGCTACCCGTCTGGATTCTATTTACTATGTTGATGCCAATACGCTTAACTATGTTGAGTATACCTGTTCAAAGGATGATTCGAGTATGGAGATTCTTGCCGAAGGCTCTGATTTCTTTGAGGATTTTGGTGAAGAGGTCAGAACCAAGGTTGTACCTGAGGACAGAGTATTTATGACAGATTCGCTGAGTGAGGAGAAGCTGAGCAGTCTGCGCGAAACCGGTGATGTACAGAGGTTTAATTTCCGTATTCTGAGAAATGGTGCACCAGTTTATATGAATTACAGAATGGTATGGGCTGCAGATGGCAGACATTTCATAGTCGGTATCTCAAATATTGATTCTCAGGTGAGAAAAGAGAAGGATTATGTTCAGGCTATCCGCTCTGCTACAGAGCTTGCGGAGAAGGATGGACTTACAGGCGTAAAAAATATGACGGCTTATCAGAAGATGGAGGATCTGCTTCAGAAGGGTATAAATATAGGAGGGAATGAGCCTTTTGCAATAGTTGTCTGTGATGTTAACGGACTGAAACAGGTTAACGATACCTATGGTCATAAGGCCGGTGATGAACATATTCGTTCAGCATGTGATGAAGTGTGCAGAGCCTTCCAGCACAGTCCTGTATTTCGTATAGGTGGTGATGAATTCTGTGCTGTTCTGAGAGGCGGTGATTATGATAATCGTGATCTGCTTCTTGAAGAACTGAAGGCGAGAATGATCACGAACGGAAGAAGTGGCGAGGTTGTTCTTGCTACCGGAATGTCTGCATTTGATAAGGGAAATGACAAACTGGTGTCGCAGGTATTTAAACGAGCCGATAATTTGATGTACGAAAATAAAAAACAACTTAAGGAGATCGGATACTAGAGTAAAATGGAATCAGTAGATTCAGTTAAGAACAATAATAAAAGTAAACAGAAAGGCTCCGAATTTGCCGGCTGGGCCATGCTCAGCCGGGTACGTCCGGAGCTTTTTGGCTGTGCCATGATAGGTATAGTTATATTTCATCTGTGTGAGGATATTCTCTTTGCATATAAAACAGGAGGAAATGGATATAAAACTGCATGGGTATATGATAAGCTGATAGGAAGCTCGGGAGTCGAGATCTTTGTGATACTTTCGGGAATAGGACTCTGCTTCTCAATGCATAAGGACAGCAGTATAGCAGGCTTTTATAAAAAACGAGTTATCAGGATACTGCCGGAATATCTGATCTGCGGAGTTCTTCTCTGGGGAGTGAAGGATATTATACTGAATAAGGGAAGCTTAGGGGATTTCTGCAAGGACTTCTTCTTTGTCACATTTTTCACCGATGGTGTGAGAACACTTTGGTATATTCTTTTTATTTCGGGAGCGTATCTGATATATCCGCTGCTTTTTAATATCTTCAGCTATCCGGAGGGCAAAGAAAAAAGCAGGCGTGAGAGGCGGAATAAGGCTATTATCGCTGCAGTGATGATAGCAGTAACTTACTTAATGATAATGTGGGTTAAGAGGAAGGCTCCAAACTTTTACAAACGTACAGAAATCGCGCTTCTGCGTGTACCTGTATTTTTCTATGGAGCTTATCTCGGGGAAAAGGTATATCGAAAGAAGATGATATCGGGGCTTGATCTTCTGCTTCCGGTTATCGGAGTGATACTTAAGACCATGTATGCCATGGATCGTACAAATACGAAGATCAGGTGGAACTGGAGGTTTAACGGAAGATTTGCAGTTTTTCTCTTCAGTATAGCTATGCTTCTTTTCCTGGCTATCGTTTTTGATATGCTCAAGTCGGCAGATAAACTCAGAATACTCAGAAAGCTGCTCCGGGTGACAGGAAAATACAGCCTTGAGATATATCTTGGACATATCGTTGTCAGAGCATTGATGATAAAGAAATGGGGTACAAAAGAATATCTGTCAAAATACTGGCTGTATCTGATCTGTACGGTGGTGATTGTGGCTGCTCTGGCTGTCATAAGCAAGATGACCAGGAAGTGGTTTTCGCGGAAAAAGACCGAACACTAGTATAGTTATTCAGAAATCGTTATACGGGCTTTGTGACAGGAGGTAATGTCATGAAAAGGGAAATTCTGATAATAGATGATGATGTGGATATTGCCATGATCATTACGGATATGCTTACGGATCATGGGTTCGGAGTGACTCATGCCCGAAGCAGCGAGGAAGCATTTACTATTCTTACAGACAGAAGCTTCCATCTCATAATTCTTGATATCAATCTGCCTGATGCCATCGGCTTTGAAGTGTGTCGAGAGCTGAGGAAGGTGTCGGAGGTTCCTGTTATTTTCGCCAGTGCCAGAACCAGTGAAACAGACCGGATCATGGGTCTTGATATAGGCGGGGATGACTACATTCCAAAACCGTTTTCCATGAAGGAACTGCTGGCTCATATTAATGCCCTGCTCCGCAGAACCTACGGATTCGGCGATGATGACAAGACGGTATCCTTTGGGAATATCACTGTGGATATCGGTTCCCGTACGGTGACCAAAAACGGAAATGTCGTAAATCTGTCACTGCGTGAATTCAATCTTCTTGCGTTTCTGTGTACGCATCCAAACACGGCCCTCTCTAAGGATAAACTGCTCAGTGAAGTATGGGGAGCTTTCTCCGAGGTTGAACCGAAAACTCTTGCCGTACATATAAGATGGCTCAGAGAAAAACTGGAGGATGAACCGGCAGAGCCGAAATTTATCAAGACGGTTTATAAAGTCGGATATATTCTGGAGGCAGAAATATGAAAGGACGAATAATAAAGATTACTGTGATTTTTTCACTGCTTCTTGTGGCAGTAACCATTATCCTGGCTTTAAGCTCACGGAAATCAGATCCACAGGATGACAGATCACAGCAGCTGGTTGATCTTAACGAGATATCACAGCTGATCAACAGAGGAGATTATGATACGGCAAAACAGAAGACAGATGAATATACCGATATGCTCCGGTCAAAACCCCTGGAGGATTCTGTCGGAATAAACGGAACTATAATGTGTACCCTCACCATTATTTTTATGGTGATGGTATTTTTGTATGTATATATGAATATTCTCCGTCCTTTTGACAAGATGAAGGACTATGCCACGGAAATAGCCAGGGGTAATTTTGATCTGCCGCTTAATTATGAACGGTCCAATTATTTTGGTGCATTTACCTGGGCTTTTGACAGTATGAGGAAAGAAATAACACGTTCAAGAATGGCTGAGCGTGAGGCGATTCTGAATAATAAGACTGTAATAGCCACCCTTTCTCATGATATCAAAACTCCGATCACTTCAATACGTGCATATGCGGAAGGTCTGGAAGAAAATCTTGATACATCAGAGGAGCGGCGTTCCAGATATCTGGAGGTCATCATGAGAAAATGTGATGAGGTTACAGCTCTTACAAACGATCTTTTTCTTCATTCGCTTTCGGATCTCAACATGCTTCAGATGCAGCCTGAGGAGTTTGAGCTGGTTCCTTTCCTTAAGCAATCCATAGGTGAGATCGCTGCAGAACGTGAGGATGTTATTTTCAGAAAGCCTGATATTTCTCCGGTCATCTATGCGGATAAGAAAAGGATCAATCAGATTGTTGAGAATCTGATAAACAATTCCCGTAAATATGCAAAAACAGATATTACTGTTTCCCTTACTCAGTCCGGTGACACGGTCAGGGTTCATTTCAGGGATAAGGGACCGGGAATTCCTGATGAGGATATGCCATTTATAACTGAGAAGTTTTATCGCGGTAAAAATGTGGGTAATGAAAACGGCTCAGGCCTCGGACTCTATATAGTAAAGTATATTGCTGAACAGTCCGGCGGAAGCATGGAACTTATAAATCATACCTCCGGAGAAGAGGGACTCGAAGCAGTGGTGAGCCTCCCGATAAAAAATCAGTAAAAAAGATTTCTCTTAAATACTTCTTAATAAGTATTTATCTAAACTGTGATCATGAACC